>CAMIVJ010000150.1 GCA_946401765.1 uncultured bacterium
GCGGAATCGACATCGACGCCCAGCAGTGACGCGTTCGCGCGTTCCTGCCGCGGCAAGGAGGGGGTAAATGAGGAAGTTTGCAATTGCGTTTGCAGTGGCATTGGGACTTGCGGCGGGAACGCTTGGCGCGTCTGGGAACTGCGAGGACAACGCCGAGTCGATAGATTTCAAGAATGCGGTGCGCACCGTCACTCTTGTGCCGGAGTACGACCCTGACGAGAAGACGACCGACACCAGCAAGGGCGTGTACTACTTCAAGTCCAAGCTGATTCGCGGCGGGGCATATACGGTCTACACCACCGGTCTTTCGACTAACGACGAAGTGACCGTATATGCATACTCGGCCGATCCCAAGGACGAAGACAGCGACAAAGAGGGCGCGTCGGCCGACTTCACGGAGATCGACGAGCCCGGCGGCAACACGCGCCTTGTGATGTATGCAGACGACTGGTACATCGACGAGGAGGACAAGGAGGAAAGCGACCCGAAGAAGTGGACCTACTACATCGAAATCGAAGGCGAGGTAGGCCAGAAGGTGGAGATACACTTCCAGGCGGGCGTGAACATCCCCGCCGGCCGCGAGGAGAATCCGGCGAGAATCACGCCGAAGACAACCGTCCAGAAGAGTTCCTCGACTCTCCAGATCGATTCGGTGTACTACTTCCGCGCCTACATGACTGCGGGGCAGCTGTACTGGTTCGCCACGTCAGGCGGAACGGCCAACAGCCTGATGAGCGTCGACATGGATCTGCCAGACGTGCAGGGCGATGAAACCGACGTGGACGACGAAAGCGACCTTGACGTGTATCCCGATCCCGCATACGACGCCGACGAGATGAACACGGGAATATTCGTCGTGGCCAACAACACTGGCTACTACAACATCCTCGTCTCTGCCGAGGGCGACGATGCCGACGGCGCGCCGTTCACGCTTTCGTACCGCACGTACGCGAAGAAGGGTCCGGCTGAGCACGTCTCCACCGAGCTTTCCGCGGCGAACGGCTACGAGGCCGATTTCAGCGCAGGGCGCAAGAACGCGACCGCTTCCTTCGCTGCCGGATACTACGACGAGGTGATCGACGAGGCGCTGTTCCGCTTCGACGCGGAGAAGGGCGGGCGCTATCTGCTCCAGACCACCGGCGCGCAGACGAACCTTCTGATGCGCATTTACGACGCGAAGGGCGCTACCCTATTCCAGAACACGGGCGACGGGCGCACGCTCAATGTGCGCTGCGCATTCGAGGCCACAGCGGCAGGCACTTACTATGTGGGCGTGTGCCAGAATATCGCGGACGAGTTCTCCGACGAGCCCGCCTACACGCCTGCGCACATCGCGCTCTCTTCCGCCGCCACGGTGGACGGCGTTCCCGACGCGTGGGACCCGCTTGACGACGCTGTTGACGGTGCCACCGGGCTTGTGCCGATGCCGGGCAAGGCGGGCGACAACCCAGTCACTGTCGACGACGTCGGCAACGGATGGCACAAGATGGGGCCTACAGACTGGACCGACGTCTTCATGATCGGCGCGCGCAGCGGGCTCACCTACGCCCTGCGCGTATCGCTCAAGACGCCTGAGACCGCCTTCAACTCGCTCTCGGCCGAAGTCTTCACCCTCAGCGGCAAGTCGGAGAGGGCGGTCTACACCGCGGGCGACGTGAACGCATCCTCCTCCGAACCGCTCATGTTCACCGCCACCGCGCATGCCACGTACTATGTGAGGCTGCGCGTGAAGGGCGGGCAGGGCCTCGACTACCCCGACTACAAGCTGCATGCGATGGCCTATGCCACCACGGGTGAGGCGCTCGGCATTCTCACGGTGAACACGCACGGCGCGGATGGCGCCACATGGTCGCTCGACCGCGAGACAGTGAAGTATCCTGGCGGCGCGTCGGTGCTGGTGAACGGATCGCACACGATAAAGTTCGGCGCGGTGAGCGGTTTCAAGGCTCCTGCGGCCGTGACGAAGCAGGTGGCCCCGGGGAAGATCCCCACCGTCGTCGAGGCGTACTATTCGGATACGTTCGACCCGAAGGACGATTCCGCCAAGGGCGCCACGGCCCTGGCGCTCAAGAACGTGGAGTCCGTGCTCACGCGCACTCTCTGGAGCGTCGATCCGGAGGACAACTTCTCCATCGCTGGCGCCGATGGATGCTACTACGACTTCGCCATCCGCAATCCGGAGGGCAACGGCGTGGAGTTCTCCATCACCAACGCCGAGCATGGCGTTGTAGCGGCGGGCAAGAACGTCGTGTCGAAGCTGCCTCTTCCCAAGACGAAGAGCAAATATTTCCTCACTGTCAAGAATGGCGCCGGCGCAACGGAGTATGGCGGCTATGCGCTGGCGGGCAAGGTCGCGAACGTTGGCACGATCAAGTTTGCCAAGACGGCCGCGAGCGCCAAGGAGGACGCGGCGAGCGTGATTGTGGCGGTGAACCGCACGGCGAAGGACGGCAAGGTGCGCGTGAGGTACGGCACCGTGGCAGGCACGGCGAAGCCGGGCGAGGACTACGTGGCGCAGAACGGCGTTCTCGAGTGGGCCGATGGCGACAACAAGGCCAAGACGATCTCGGTGAAGCTGATCCCCGACCTAGTGCCGACCTACGAGGGAGACAAGACGTTCTCGGTTCAGATCAAGCCGATGGAGGCGGAGGAGCAGGCGGCCGACGAGTATCCCGCCACGATCGTAGGCGGCGACGTCTGCACGGTTACGCTGAAGGAGACCGCCAAGGCCGGTTCGACTGTGGCAGATGCGTACGCGAAGTTCCAGCCGAAGCTTGCGACCACGAAGACGGAAGAGGTGCCGCTCGAAAGCGGAACGTTCTATGGCGTGCTGAGGGAGGACGGCGCAATCCTCACAAACGGACTCCCCAGGCTCGCGTCCGTGACGTTCACGGCGTCCGCCACGAAGGATGCCAAGCCATCAAAGCTCTCCGCCAAGGTGATGCTCGCCGGCAAGACGTACACCTTTGCGGGAACCGGCTGGGAAGACGGCGGCGAGGGGGAGAAGACGAAGGTGCTCGAGCTCGTGCAGAAGGTGAACAAGCTCGACGAGGAGACCGGGAAGTCAACCAGCGTGACGGTGACCAACACGCTCACTGTGACTGTCGGGGCGGGATCTACGGCGGAAGACGGCGCCTGGTTGAAGTCCGGCGGCGAGGTGGAGCTAGTGATGAACGTGCCCGACGCGAACAACAAGGGCCATCAGGAGGATGTTGCGTATCGCGGCGAAATCTACAGGAACAACGCGAAGATACAGGGCTATCTGAACGTCGTGACCAACTTCACCGGATACTACACGGCGGCGCTTGCGCCAGATACGGCGACGGGCGACGGCGTGCCGGCGGGCAACGGCTATCTCACGCTCACCGTCGACAACAAGGGCACGGTCAAGGCGGCGGGAATGCTGGCGGACGGTTCAACGAAGCCGTCTATCTCGGCTGCCGCGTGCGCGATCGTGGAGGATGCAGCGTCCTCAAGCGGATATTCGATGATGGTGCCGATCTTCCTCGCGAAGTCGCCTTACTGCTTTGGCGGCGTTCTGCGCCTGTACGCGAACGCGGAAGGGACCGTTGTGGTGGATTCCTCGGCGACGCTTGAGTGGAACAACGACAACAAGGCACTTTCCTACGACAACGAGAACGGCTACCAGATCGAGCTTACGCCGGTGGGCGGATGGTACGACAAGGTGATAAACCTCCAGAGGCACTACCGCAACAGGGATTTCAGCGTGGAGACGGCCGAGACTTGGGACTTCCCGGAGGAAACGGTGGCGGAAGGGTTCTCGCTCGTGGACGGGTCTGGTCCGAACGAAATGTCCGTGGATCTTTCCGGCGACGTGTTCTCGGTGGAAAAACAGGTGCTTGTGAAGAGAGGCAAGTTGTTCGACCTCGAGAAGAGCGTCAACAAGCCTGGGCTTCAGGTCAAGTTCACGCGCGCGACTGGCGTATTGACCGGTTCGTTCTCGCTTTGGAGCGAAAACGGCGATGGTTCTGCCCAGAAGCAGATCACGGGCATGAAAGCGAACGGCGTGGCCCTGCTCGCCCGCGACGAATATGCTCCATTTGCGGACGATGTGGTTACGGCGGGCTTCTTCACGCAGCAGGTGACAGTTGTGGATGAAGATCCGAATACCGGGAAGAAGACGAACCGTAAATGGACATTTTCGGCCCCTTTTAACATTATTGGCTTCGATTTGGGAGATGTTGACTGGTGGCACGATGACTGGGGTGAAGGCGAATGAAAAGAAAAAATAAAAAAAGTAAAAATTTTTTGTCATCGGGTCATCATCTTCGCATATCTTCTCATGAAGAGTAGTTTCTAAGGACACCATGTCTATGTTGAAGCAAAAGAAGTTTATAGTCGCAATTCTTGCGGCCATGCTGGTTTTCGGCGTGGCGTTGACTGCTTATATGCAGTGGACGTCAGAGCCCGAAGCCAAGCCTGCGGCCAAGAAGAGCCTCGTTGCAAAGCAGAAGCAGAAGAAGACGCGCAAGATCAGAAAGACCACGCGTGTTGCGGCCAATGAGGAAACGGCCGAAAAGATCGATTCGCAGAAGCGAATCGGGCCTAATTTCACCTTTGACGAGGATGAAGAGGCCAAGCTCACTGAGGAGCAGAGGAAGCTTCTTGCCGCAATTCGCGCTGCGGCCGACGATGACGACCTCAAGAGGCTGCGGGATATCGTGGCCAATATGCAGGCCGATGGGCTTGAAAAGGTGCCCGCGTACATCCAGAACGAGGCGATTGAGGCGCTTGGGTGGTTTGACAAGAAGACAATCCCGGAGATGTTCGGTTTCCTTGGAAGCGATAGCGAGGATGTGCGGGAGTCTGCGGCCGACGAGATTCTCGATGCGCTTGACGACAGTTCTCTGAGCGACAGAGAGATATCTTCGATGCTCGTGAACATGGCGAAGGTCCTCAACGACGAAGACATTCTTGACGATGCCTTTGCAAGTTTCATGGATATGCGCAACTCCGTTGCCGTCCAGACCATCAAGGAGATATCGCTCACGGGTACTCCCACGGCGCAGAAGCTGATGGCCGACGTGATTGAAGACGTCACCGACAAAGACGACATCAAGACTTTCAAGCAGCTTGACGACTGGCTTCAGGCCAATCCCGACGACGAAGACGACGGCGATCTCTTCGACGGCGACAAGGATGACGATGACGACAAGACTGACGATGACGACGACGACCAAGGTTGAGTTTCGCATCGTGCATAAATCAGGCAAGGCCACGCGTTTCGCGTGGCCTTTTCTTTTTTGTCCCGTGTAACAGGCGTGTAATAACTTTTCCTCCGAGATGTGCTTTAATGTCTTTCGCCCGCAGGATCTGGCGCCATGGTGGCGTCTAGGCGACCGCGGGCGGAAAGGCGTGTGCATGGAAGAAGTGGATACTGTCGGGCAGAAGGAGGTTGGCGAGGTTAACAGGAGGCGCGGCGCATGGGGCGAAAGCATGGCGGCGCGCTATCTCAGGGCTCGCGGCTGGCGGATCGTGGCGCGCAATGTGCGCCCGTGCAGGAGCGACCGCCGATGCGAGATCGACATCATAGCGCGCACGCCCGATGGCGGCGTTGTGTTCGTGGAGGTGAAGACGCATTTGCGCCGCAGCACTTGGGCAGGGCGCCTCACGCGGATAGACGCGCGCAAGAAGCGCAATCTGCTCAGGGCCTGCGCCAACTGGGTGATGCGGCACAAGTGGCATGGCAACTTCCGCTTCGACGTGGTGCAGGTTTACGGCGCCGAGAACGGTCCTTCGGCGCCCGAGATCGACCACGTCGAGAACGTGCGCATGTTTCCGCCCAAATGGCGCTTCTGGTGACCGTGCTATGCAAATGCGTCATGATGTTTGGCGCTGGCACGCGACCACCGAAGCCGTGCGTGACGGCAATCGCTGACGCGATCCATCGCGGCGAGACGGCGCATGGTCTCGAGGCTGTCGCCTCGGCCAGCGCCGCCTCGCCGCGATGCGCCTTCGGCTTGCCGTCCCGCACGGACGCGGAAGCGGCCTTCGGCCGACACAGAAGGGCGCAGAATCGTAGTTGTCCATAGAACTTGCGTTTAAGAGGATATGCTTTTCACATGAACTCCATTCTCATTTACGAAGAAGCGACTTACGCCATCCGCGGTGCCATATTCGAAGTCTACAAGGAGATGAAGAACGGCTATCGCGAAGAGGTGTATCAGCAGTGTCTCGAACTGGAACTATCGGCAAGGGGCATACCATTCCAGTCAAAGCCTGAACCTGAACTACATGTCATCTACAAGGGTACGCCTATTGAGAAGACATACATCCCCGACCTTGTGTGCTACGGCAAGATAATCGTAGAGCTGAAGACCGTGACCACTCTCGCCGACGAGCATCGAGCGCAACTTCTAAACTATCTACGGCTTACGAAGATGCGTCTAGGCTTGTTGGTGAACTTTGCGTCATATCCCAAGGTGGTAATCGAACGCTGGGTTCTCGGCCCGAATAACCGTGACAATCTAGAATGCCTCGCGAAACCCCAGTAGGTCAGCAATTCCGTGTTCCACGAAGCCCCAGTGGGTCTGCAATTCCGTGCAATTCCATGTCCCGCAAAGCCCCAGTGGGTCTGCAATTCCGTGCAATTCCGTGTCCCGCGAAGCGGGCTTCCGCATCCGGACGCAGGGCGAAACCCGCAGGGTTGCGGCATGGCGCGGCACGGGCGGCGAGGCGAAGCCTCAGGCCGGCACGTGCAGCGCCGGCCGCAAATCGCCGCAGGCGATTCGCCATGCGTCCGGCTTCAGTGGTTGCGCGTAAGCGCCCCGCAGTGC
>CAMIVJ010000151.1 GCA_946401765.1 uncultured bacterium
GCCGAACGTGAGTTCCTTAATCTCCTCAAGTGTCGCGCCGGGGAACGCCAGCTCGGGAGTTGGCTGCACAACGTTCATGTTCTCGGGCGTAGTCAAGTCGAACACTCCGAACACGTATCCCGGCGTAGTGTACGCGGGCTCAGTCGCATTGAGCGCGCCGCCCAGCAGCGCGGCCGTAAGCAACCACACAAAAGACATTGGCTTCCCACTGAGTGCTTTTCCTGTAGCCATTGACATCTTCCTTTCTTGGGATGTTTAGCGTCCATTATACGATATTTCCGATAATCACTCCAGCGTTATTTTGCCAAGTTTTTGATTTTTGATGAACCTCACTTCACCGCGGATTGGTTCAGCGTCTCCCAAGATATGTTCCGAGACCGGACAAATGGCTTTCGCTCTCCGCGTGGTGTAACAAGGTCGCCATCCGGCATCTTCGCGCCGTTTAACGTGCAGCTGCGGAACGTCAGC
This sequence comes from uncultured bacterium, assembly GCA_946401765.1. Classification (GTDB taxonomy): domain Bacteria; phylum Verrucomicrobiota; class Kiritimatiellia; order RFP12; family UBA1067; genus RUG572. The sequence continues at coordinate 469 of CAMIVJ010000151.1, forward strand.
GGCTCCGTAGCAACCGCCTCTAACGGCGTTTTCGACTTCACCTCCGCCGTGAAGTTCTCCAGGCGGATGTTCGTCAGAATGGAGTCGTGGTTCCCGACGAAGCGCAGCGGCCTCGCGCACTCGACGTTGAAGTTCCTGAACGTGACGTCGCGCACGCCGCGTATCTTGATGCCAGGTTCCGCAACGATCTGCACCGAACTTCCATGTGAAATCCCCTCGAATCCGTCGAACACGATGTTGGACATATCCATGTACCCTTCGTCGTAGGGTCGCGTGTAGCGAATCGGATAGTCGAAGAATATCCCGTTGTTGCCGGCCATCTTGATGTCCTTGAAGAGCGCGTTGCGGATCGTGTCGTCCGAGGGTGCGCCCATGCGGATCGCCTGGCATGTGCTGTTCAACACGCAGTTCGACACGACAACGTCCTCGCAGACGACATGCTCGTCCTTCCACTCGCGCATCGCCCGCAGAATGATGCAGTCGTCGCCCGTCTTGAAAAACGAATTGCCCACGCGCACGCGTCGGCAGGCATCGAAGTCGATTCCGTCGTTGTTGATCATGCGCTGGTCGCCAACGACCGTTATCCCGTCCGCCACCACGTCTTCGCAAAGGCGGATGAACATCGTCCACATCGGGCTGTCCTTGAAGGTGGCGCCCTCCAGCCTCACGCGCCTGCAGCGGACGAACTGGACCATCAGCGGACGGAACTTCGGCTTCGGCCAGTGGCCGCGCGGCGGCTTGCGGTCGTAGAAGGCAGGGCCCTGACCGTCAATCGTCCCCTTCCCCGTGATCGCGATGTCTTCTGCGTCCCACGCCTGGATGAGAGCCCTGTACGAGCTTTCGGGCGACACGCTGCACACATTGCGAGGGAAATCGTCGTAGTCATCTCTCTTCGTGCTTCCAAGCAGAACCGCCCCTTTCTCCAGATGAAGCTCCACATGGCTTCTGAGGCGCAGCGTGCCGACTGGATGCACGCCAGGCGCAACGACAACGCGCCCTCCGCCAGCTGCAGAGGCGGCGTCTATCGCCTGCTGAATCTCCGCGCGCCCGCCATCGGCGGCAACGCGAAAATCGTCCGCACGCGCGCCTAGCGCGAGAGCGGAAAGAACGATTGCATAGATTGGCTTCATGTATCCTCCATCCTGAACCCGCGCAAACGACAGTCGAAGAAACTACACTCCAAGCTCCAGCTCAAGCTGACCCACCACGGTGAGCTTGCGTCCGTTGGTTAGGCTGGGATCGCTCGTGTCGTACACGACGAACTTGAATGATCCGAAGCGGCGCGCGAGCTCGCTGCGGATGTAGTTCGTGACGGCGGCCACATTGCCAGGGTCGTCGTCGGAGAAGCCCACCGCCACCTGCCTCTCGCCTATGCCGCCCGTGCGCTGCATCGTGCGGAAGAGATGCTCCACGAAGTCGCGTATCGCGAACTCCTTTGCGAGCTCGGGCTTCTGGTGAGGCGGAGCCTCCACGAGACGCGCGCCGAAGTCCGCATCTCCTGCCATCTTCTCCTTGAAGTCCGGGCTGGTGACGGCATGGTAGCGGCACATGGAGAGGAAGTAGTCGATCTCCTCCTCGTCTGTGCCGAACGCCTGCACCTTGTCGAAGCAGTACCTGTAGCCGCGCAGGTTCGTGAGCATCTCGTCGCGCTCCTCCGGAGAAAGGGCCTCGTCGATGAATATCCTCACCGCCCTGCGGATCGTGTCGGCTGCATGGCCGCGCGCAGTGACTATCGCGAAGATGCGCCCTTCGCGAAGAGTCTTGCGAAGAGTCTCGAAGGAGGGTCCTGGCGGCTCGCCGGCCTTTATCCTCGCAAGCGCGGCGCGGGTGTCGCGGATGAACGAGAGGTCGCCGGCGTCCTGCGCGGCATCGGAGCCGGGAGGATCCTGGAAGTCGCGAAACGCTGCCTCGCGGCCGCCTTCCTGCGGCAGACGGTAGTGCTGCTCGTCTGTGCGCACAAGAGCGTAAGTGCCTGTAGAGACGCTTGTGGGGCGCCACACGCCGTCTTCGCCGCGCTTTTCGAGATAGATGCGCGTGGGCATGTGGAGGATGTTGTCGTCCCAGTCGAAGATGTAGTACTTGAAGTCGCGGCCCGCGACTTCAGTATTCACATTCTTCCCGTCAATGACTTCCACTTCCCGCGCCTCCTGCCATCGCCGCGTCAGAGATTGGCGAACGGATTGCAGCTGAAGCCGCTCGAATAGGAGCGCCCGCCGTGGTCACCGCCCACACGGCGCGGACCCTGCTGCGGACGCGGCGCGCGCGCCTGGCCTCCGCCGGAGCGCACGCCCCCCGCGTTCTCCCTCGGCTGCGTGCGAGCGGAAAGCGACACCCTTCCGCGCGCCTTGTCTACGCCTATCACCTTCACGCGGATCTTGTCGCCCACCTTCACGACCTCCTTCGGGTCGCGCACAAAGCGGTCCGCCAGCTCCGAGACGTGCACAAGCCCGTCCTGGTGAATGCCGATGTCGACGAACGCCCCGAACGCGGCCACGTTCGTGACCACGCCCTCGAGCGTCATCCCCTCCTTCACGTCGTCGATCGTCGTCACGTCGTCGCGGAACGCCGGCTTCTCGAAGACGGCGCGCGGATCGCGCCCGGGCTTCTTCAGCTCGTCCACGATGTCCTTCAGCGTAGGCTCGCCCACGTCGTTCGTGATGTAGCGCCTCACGTCGATCTTCGCCGCGAGCGTCGCGTTGCCCACAAGCTCGCCCACCTTCACGCCGAGGTCCTTCGCCATCTGCTCCACGAGCGCATATCTCTCGGGATGCACAGCCGACGCGTCGAGCGGATTCGCCGCCCCGCGAATGCGCAGGAAGCCCGCGGACTGCTCGAACGCCTTCGGACCAAGCCCGCTGACCTTCTTCAGGTCGCTGCGGCTCCTGAACGCGCCGTTCTCCTCGCGCCACTTCACGATGCGCTTCGCGAGCGACTCGCCTATTCCTGAAACGCGCGTGAGAAGCGGCGCCGAGGCGGTGTTCAGCTCCACGCCCACTCCGTTCACGCAGCTCACCACCACCTCGTCCAGCTTCGCGCCAAGGAGCGGCTGATGCACGTCGTGCTGATACTGGCCCACGCCTATCGACTTCGGGTCGATCTTCACAAGCTCCGCAAGAGGATCCTGCAGACGGCGCCCGATGGAGATCGCGCCGCGCACCGTGAGGTCGAGCTCAGGGAACTCGTCGCGCGCGACTTCGCTCGCCGAGTACACCGAGGCACCAGCCTCGCTCACGCTCACCACCATCACGTTCTTTGCGCCGATGAGCCGCAGCACGTCGCGCACGAACGCCTCGGTCTCGCGTCCCGCAGTGCCGTTGCCCACAGCCACCGCCTCTGGTTTGAACGTCTCAACGAGCTTCGCCAGGCGTTCCTGAGCCTCGGCCGTGCGCTGCATGGGGTATATCACGGTGTTCACGAGGAACTTCCCTGTGGCGTCGAGCATCGCCACCTTGCAGCCTGTGCGGATGCCTGGGTCTATCGCGAGAACGCGCTTCTCGCCCAGAGGGGCCGCAAGCAGCAGATGGCGCAGGTTCTCCGCGAACACCTCCACGGCGGCGCGGTCGGCCTCAAGCTTCTTCTCAACGCTCACGTCGATTTCGCAGCTCGGCGCGAGCAGGCGCTTGTAGGCATCCTCGGCGGCAAGACGGATCTGATCGTTCGAAGAGGAGGCGCCGCGCTCGCGGTTCACGATGCCGAGAATGTCCTGCACGAGCGGCTCCTTGTCAACCACCAGGCGCACCCAGAGAACACCCTCCTTCTGTCCACGGCGTATCGCGAGATAGCGATGGCTGGGAATCTCGGAGATGGGCTCGGAGAAGTCGTAGTACTGCTCGAACTTAGTGGGCTCCGCAGGCCTGGGCGTCACCACCTCGCTCTTGACGACGGCCTTGTGCGCGAAGGCGTCGCGCACGAGGCCACGGACGTCGGCCATGTCGGAGATGCGCTCGGCGATGATGTCGCGCGCGCCCTGCAGGTCTTCGTCGGACGCGTCGAACGGCTCGCCGTTCCAGATCTTGTCGGCCAGCGGCTCGAGGCCCTTCTCCTTCGCGATCATCGCGCGCGTGCGGCGCTTGGGCTTGTAGGGCTGGTAGAGGTCTTCGAGCGCGTTCTTCTGCATGCACGCCTCGATCTTCGCGCGAAGGGAGTCAGTGAGCTTGCCCTGCTCGTCGATTGACTTCAGGATCGCGGCCCTGCGGTCCTCTAGCTCAGCATAGTACGTTAGGCGCTCCTGTATCTTCGAGATCTGCACCTCGTCGAGATTGCCGTGCGCCTCCTTGCGGTACCGGGCGATGAAGGGAATCGTGTTGCCCTCGCCAAGGAGCCGGGCAACGGCGGCTATCTGCCCGGCGGAAATGCCTAGTTCGGAAGAAAGGCGCGGCAGCACCTTCTGCGCGTTCATGTCGTCTGTCATCGTTGTCTTTTCTTGATTCTTACGGGGTCATGAGACCGATGGTGATCGTGTCCTCCGGCGCGGCGTTTGGCGCTGCGCCCTTTCGCACCATCTTGAGCGTAAGCTCCACGTTGGAGTCAGCAAGGCGACGCACCGTGGCCACGGCCACGCCTTCTCCGCCGGAAGCGTTGGCGGAACGCGCCTTTGCGGCAGCGCCGCGCTCGATGATGCACGAGTACTTGCCGGAGGTAGACGGCGTCACCCATCTGCAGCCCGCCGGCTCCTTCAGCTCCACCAGCACCGGATCGCCCTTAGCCACCTTCATCGCGAAGCTTCCCTCAGCCTTCACTAGGCGGATGTTCTTCTTGCGCCCCGTTCCGCGCGACCTAGCGAGCGGCGTGTTGTTCTCGGAAAGCGCAGCCTGGCGGTTGACCCTGGCTCCCGCTCCGCCAGTGCCCACCGGATATCCCCCGCGGAAGCTGCGGCGCTGTGTGAACGCATCGGCGGCAAAGCTGCATGCGGCCGCCACCACGAACACGACAATCGTCTTCTTCATCTTGCACCATCCTTTCGAAATCAGTAGAAATTGCCCATCGCGCGGAACTTCGCGTAGCGCTTCGCAACCAGCTCGTCGAGCGGCACGCCCTCTAGCTCGCGCAGCGCCGCCACAACGGCCTTCTTGACGGCCGCGGCGGCCGCGGCATGGCTCTTCTGCGCGCCGCCCGCAGGCTCCTTCACGATCTCGTCGATTGCGCCAAGCCGCTTGAGGTCGGCCGCAGTGATCTTCAGCGCCTCTGCAGCTGCGGGCGCCTGCGCGCCGTCGCGCCAGAGGATGCCAGCGCAGCCTTCGGGAGAGATGACGGAATAGACGGCGTTCTCGAGCATGAGAATGCGGTCGCCAACTGCTATCGCGAGCGCGCCGCCGCTGCCGCCCTCGCCCGTCACCACCACCACGATGGGAGTCTTGAGAAGCGAGAAGAACTCGAGCGACTTCGCGATGGCCTCGGCCTGGCCGCGCGCCTCGGCGGTGTCGCCAGGATACGCGCCGGGAGTGTCCACGAACGTCACGATTGGGATATGGAACTTCTCGGCGAGCTTCGCAAGACGCATCGCCTTGCGGTAGCCGTCGGGATTGGCCATGCCAAAGTTGGCCTCCATGTTCTCCTCCACGGTGGCGCCCTTGTGGTGGCCGATCAGCAGCACTTTGAGCGCGCCCTTCGCATCGTCGATCGTGGCGAAGCCGCAGATGAGGCCGCGGTCGTCGTTCACAAGACGGTCGCCGTGCAGCTCCTCGAAGTCGCTGCAGATGCGCGATACAAAGTCCATCATGTGCGGCCTCTTTGGATCGCGCGCGAGCTTCACGCGGTCCATCGCCGTCACGTTCTCGATCTTTTTCCTTGTCGCCATTGTCAACTCCAAACCTTCAACCTTAAAACCTAGAAGCTCCGAAACCTCGAAACCTTCAAACTTTCAAACCTTCAAACTTTCAAACCCGAAGTAGCGCAGCATCTTCACGATGAACGTCTTCAGCTCGGCGCGCGGCACGATCTTGTCGATGAAGCCGTGCGCGAGCAGATACTCGGCCGTCTGGAAGTCGGGCGGCAGCTTCTGGTGGATCGTGTTCTCGATCACGCGCCGACCGGCGAAGCCGATGAGCGCCTTCGGCTCGGTGATGTTGATGTCGCCCAGCATCGCGAAAGACGCCGAGACGCCGCCGGTGGTCGGATCAGTGAGCACGCTGATGTAAGGAAGGCCAGCCTCCTTCACGCGCCCCACTGCGGCGGACGTCTTCGCCATCTGCATCAGCGATAGTATTCCCTCGTGCATGCGCGCGCCGCCCGACGCGGAGCAGATGACGAGCGGGCGCCTCTCGGCAATCGCCTGCTCGCACGCGCGCGCGATGCGCTCGCCCGTGCCCGTTCCAAGCGA
>CAMIVJ010000152.1 GCA_946401765.1 uncultured bacterium
ATTTGACCCATCTAACATGCGCGAACCCTGAGAGCCGCCATCCCAGGGGATGCGGCCAGAAGACTCGATCACTGAGGGAAGGCCTGTCGAGGACCTTAGGCGAGGTCCTTCATCGTGACGACCTTCGGGTTGACCTTCGGATCGACCATGGGCCTGAGGGCCGTCTTGTCGAATTCGTAGCCGTTCGCGCCGAGAGGCCACACGACCGGGGCCGTGTTGAGGATCGTCGCCCTGAAGCCCTGCATCGTCGCGCCCATGTTGCCGGTATGCGAGGAGTTGCAGCCCTCGTTCTCGATGACGAACGGATACCTGAAGCCCTTCGCCATGAGCGTCTCGAGGAACTTCGTCCAGTCGCAGGAGTCGCTTCCGCCGAAGCCTGGGAGGCGCGGCTCGTAGTTCAGGCGGTCCCAGTTGCCGCCCTTGTCGTCGGACGCGAACGCGGGGAGGCCGGCCTTGGCGGCGAGTTCGTCGCTGACGCGCTGGCGCGGGAAGAGGCGTCCCCAGTTGACGGCCTCGTCGTCGTTCGGGAAGTTGCGCGTGCCCTTGATGTGGACGCGGCGGAGCTTTTTGAAGTCCATCGCCTCGATGACGTCCGACGGATCGATGTGCTGCCAGATGTCGTGCGACGGATCGTACGTCTCCTGCAGATTCGACGAATCGTCGAGGATAGCGTACATGAGCTTGCGGGCGGCGAGACAGCCGGGGAGGTTGCAGTAGCAGACCGGCGAGGAGGACGGAACCCATCCCTCCATCGGGCAGTTCTCGACGCACAGCGTGACGCCGAGATCCTTCGCGTACCTGAGGATCGGGGTGAAGACCTTCCTGAACTTCTCGAGGTTCTTCTCGAAGCCGCCATCCTCGGCGCCGAGCTTCTGGTCGTAGCCGACGAATGTTCCGCACACGACGTCGTTCGCGTCGCCGCCGAGCATCGCCGCGATGCGGACGAGCTTGAGGATGTGGTTCTGGTTCGTCTCCTGGCTGTCGCCGCCGATGAGGTTGTCGTACGCGCCCACGGAGACGCGCAGACCCTCCTCGTTGCAGCGGCGCACCACGTTCTGAGCGGCCGCTAGGTCGAAGGTCTCGTAGTCGAGGTGCGTGGCGGTGTGGTCCTTGCGGTCGGAGTCGCGACGGAACACGCAGAGCTCGAGGCCCTGGGCGCCCACGGACTTCGCGCGCTTCAGCACGTCCTCGAAGCTCTCGCCCGGAAAGGCCGACGTCATCAGCCATATCTGGTTGTTCTGCGGCGCGGGGGCGCCCGGACCGAATCCGGGCATCTCTGCCGCGCGCACGGTGCGGCCAACTGCGGCGGCGGCCGCTGCGGCCGCGCCGAACTTGAAGAAGTCGCGTCTGTTCATCAGTTTGTTCCTTTTCTGTTTGTTGTGCTTCAAAGCTACTTCACGAGCACCGTGAGGCGGCACGCCTTGTACGATCCCGCATTGCCCATGAACGTCCAGTCGGGATTTTCGCCTTCCTGGTTGTTGCCGATGCCGACGTCCGCCGGGCCGTGGTTGAAGTTGTTGTACGCGAGCACCGTCACGCCGCTTTTGGCGTTGTGCACCTGCATGCAGCCGTAGCCCGGATTGGTGGCGAGTGAGATGGTGTCGTTGAAGTCGTACGCCTTGTCGGAGCCGCCAACGCCGGCAAGCTTGACCTGCGGACTGTAGTTGGCGTTGAAGAACTCGATCACTCCGCCCTCGGGGAACGAGCCTTCCGGCACGCACTCGCGGTTCGAGCGCACCACGAGGTTTGCCACACCCTGCTGGAAGAAAGCCTTTGTGACGGCTGGCACGCCGAGCTTGGAGGCGTCTGTGGTGAAGGCGTCCATCGCGGCTGCGGCCCAGTCAACCGAATCGTCCCTGCACACGAGCTCAAGAACATACGCCACGCGCGTGAAGTCACCCGCCTTCGCCGTCTCGTCAAGCGTGTACACGCCCTGGGTGAAAGCGCCGCTAGTTGGCAGATTGGCCTGCAGCACAGGACGGAACCCCGCGAGCTCGGGCACCTTCAGCGCATCGCCAAGCTTAGACGCCGCGCCTGCGCGCCTTCCCTCGGCGGGATCGCGCGCGTCGATCTCGAACGGCCCAAGCGGCAGGCCTGAGTCGAACGAGTAGAGCGAGCCGATCCAGGGCTTGGAGTAGAGATAGCGAAGGCGGCGCGGCTCCTTGACGCCCGGAGCGGAGACAACAAGTTCTTTTCCGGAAAGCGTTCCGTTGGCGCCCTTGTTGACGATGTTCGCGGGAACGAACTTGCCGTCCCTGCCCGCGATCTCGAAGCCCTTGGCGACTGAATGGTCGGCATTGTAGGCGTACCAGGCGTTCGCGTTGCTGAACGACATCACGAACTTGTCGCCTTCGACCTTCCACGACTTGAGCTCCGGGGCGTCGTCTACGATGCCGTCGAAACCGTAGTCGCGCTTCAGCGCGTGGAGGACGAGACGCCTCGCCACGGACTCCTTGTCGTTCGGGTGGATGTCCCACGAGTTGCCGATGTCGCACGTCGTGATCATCGCGGCGTTCTTCTCCTCGGCGGCGAACTTCGCCTGGCCCATCTGGACGGAGAACCAGCTGCGGCTGAACGGCGCAAGTTGCACGAAGTAGAGCTTGAGGCCCGGGTTCTGGAACTCCTTGGCCCAGCCGTTGTAGAGATCGTGCATCTTGTCGCAGTACCGAAGGCCGTCGCCCGCGTTGGAGCAGCCCTGGTACCAGATGAAGCCCTTGATGGCGAACGGCGCGAAAGCGGCCACCATGCCGTTCCAGAGAGCGGTCGGCGTGCCCGCGCCGACCTTCGCAGGAATCGTGGGCGCCGTCGCGAAGCCGCTGATGGGGGTCCAGGGCTCAATGCGCGTTCCGCCCCAGCTGGAGTCGATGATGCCCACGGGGACGCCGAGCGCGTCATGCAGCTCGAGCGCGTAGTAGAACGCCATCGCGGAGAGGTTGCCGTGGAAAGTGGCCTTGAACGACTCTGGCGAGTAGTCGCGCCATACGGCCTTCCAATCAAGCCTTGGATCGCGAGCTGTGACCCTTGCGTTCTTGACGTAGCGGATGAACGGACGACGCGCCGTGGCGGTCATCACCGCGCCCTGTCCGTCGCGGTAGCGCGGATTGGGTCCCCAAATCGGGCACTCGGTGTTGGACTGTCCGCTCGCGAACCACACTTCGCCCACGAGCACGTTCTTGATATCTTCAGCGTTGGCCGAACCCTTGACAGTAAGCGTGCGATTCTCCTTCGAGGCAGGCATCGCATCGAGCATAACCTTCCACGCGCCCTTCGCGTCGGCCGTGGCAGTCTTCGTCTGCCCGGCAAACTGCACCGTAACCGTTTCGCCTGGATCGGCCTTGCCCCACACGGGAACGGGCCTCTCGCGCTGCAGCACCATGTTGTCCGCAAACGGCGTTGCGGTTGTCACCTTCGCCTCGGCCGCGCACACGCTCGCCGCGAGCGCCAGGCCAAGAATCACTCTGATGTTCATCTGATTTTGACTCCTTTTCTGTTTTTCCCCACGCATATTATACCAAAAATCGGGATTGATGGCGCAGAATTCCTCGCCGCCGTCAAACCTGTCCGTCGAGCCAGGCGGAGAAGCGGCGCACGCGCTCGGGCCAGTTCCAGAAGGCCCTGAGAGCATTCGTCTGTTCGGGATCGGGCGCAACGGCACGCGCGCGTGCGGAGTTCGAAAGGAGCTGCGCCACCTCGTGCGCGAACCTCTCCTTGTCGCCGCGCGGCACCTTCTCGCACCCCGTGGTGTACACGTGCCTGAGCGGTGGCAAATCGTACATCACAACCGGAAGTCCGCTGCAGAGCGCCTCCGCCGCGACCATGCCGTTGTTGTCGAACACCGTTGGATGCACGAAGAGGCGCGCGGAACGGTATATGGCGTACTTCGCCTCTCCGTTCACGTAGCCTAGCCAGTCCACAGAATCCGCCACGCCCAGCGCCTCGGCCTTCTCCTTGAGCGCGCGCTCGAACTCCGGCGCGCCGTTGCCTATCACCGAAAGGCGCACGCCTGGCGCCTCGTCGAGAACGCGCCGCCACACGTCGAGAAAGCCCCATATCCCCTTCTGCGCGCAGAGCCTGCCGCAGAACACCACGTCGCGCGTTTTATCTGCCGCGGCGGATGGAATCTCGTCCACGTTCACCCCGCCGTAGAACGGAAAGACGCGCTCCTGGAAACTCTTCGGGAAATGCGTACGGTCAGAGTCGTTCGTGATCACGAAAGCCGACGCTCGCCGCCGCGCCAGCCAGAAGAGGATATTCGAATAAAGCCACACAAGCGCGTAGCGGAACACGGGAAATCCCCAGCGGCGCAGAATGTTCTCGACAGGCGAGGGCACAAAGAGGAATTGAACCGCGATCCACCTGAAGCCGAACTTCCTCTGCAGGCGGAAACATGGAACGGTGTCCACATGGAAGTCGCTGCAGGAATACACGTCGTCATCCGCGCACGCGCCGATCTCCTCAAAGACATTCCGCAGCTCGGCCGTGTAGTGGCGCGCGCTCGCGAGCGGACGGCGCAGATCGCCGCCTTCGAACGAGCGCACCGCATGCAGCGTCAGTCCAGACGGCTCGCCTATCGCGCTCGTCACCGTTGCCACCTTCCGCTCCGGCAGCACGATATGCACCTCGCACCCGGACGAAAGATGGCGCGCCGCCTCGAGGGCGATCTTCGTGTTGCCGCCCATCGTGCCCGGTTCGCTAAGGCCGAAGCCCACCATCAGAAGCCTGCGCTTCGCGCTCACGGACGACCTCCCGCGCCGCGTTCGCGCGCGCCTGCGCCAAGCGCGTTCTGCACGCGCACTATCAGCGTGTTCGGCACGACCGCGAAGACAAGCGCCTTGAACGCCTCGACGATCCGCACCGAGAGAGGCGGCATTCCCCGCTTCGCCAGATTGACTTCAAGTCCGTTCTCGCGGCACACCTTCACGCCCGCCTTCTCCCAATGGCCTTTGTGCACCGCATCGACGAACGGGAACTCGCGCGTTCGCGTGGCGAGAAGCGCGCGCCTCTCGCCGCCCACAGCGAACGAGCCATACCTCTCGAACTCCCAGATGCTCGCCGCCCCGCGCGCAAGCCCCTGCAGGAACTCGCGGTTCCATATCCCCGCGAGGGTCGATATGCAGTAGGCGGTGTTCTTGGGATACTCCATCAGGCCGTCATCGCGCGGCATCCCTCGGCGGGGATTCGGTATGAGGCGAAGGTTCGCGGCGTCTAGTTCGCGCGCCTTGTCAAGGCGGCGCAGCACGAGAGGCGTATCGACTGGCGCCTCCAGAAGATAGTCGTCGCAGAGCATCAGCACATAGGGGGCCGAGACAGTCTCAAGCGCCGTCACTAGACGCTGCGCCCAGTTCGTGCCGCCGCCACATGCGACAACGCGGTCGAATGCCGACGATGGCGCCGGGGCGGTCTCCGTCACGAGCAGCGTCTCGAACGGGCAGTCAGGCCAGAACTTCAGCTTCAGCGCGGCGAAATGCTCCAGCACGTCGCCGTACGCATCGCACGATGCCACAATCACAGCGCAGTCGTCTCGCATCGCCGTCCCCGCCCTATACGCCAATGAGATAGCACACTACCGCTATCAGGCCGTCGAACACCGCAATCGCTATGATGCTGCCCACCACGGCGTTCGTGGCCGCCACGCCCACACCGTCTGCAGTGTTGCGTGTGCGCATTCCGCAGGCGCATCCTATCAGCCCCACGAGAAATCCGAACAGCACAGACTTTCCCAGGCCCAGCACGATTATGAAGAGCGTGGACGCCTTCACCACATGGCCCCAGTACACTACCGACGGCACGTTCATGAGCTTAAGCACAATCACGCCGCCCACGAGGCCCGCAAGTTCGCAAAGTATCGTCAGAACCGGCATCGCAAGCGCCCCCGCCACGACACGCGGCAGCACAAGGAACCTCACCGGCGGAAGTCCGAACGTTGTGAGGGCGTCAAGCTCCTCGTCCACCTTCATCGTGCCTATCTCCGCCGCGAACGCGCTGCCGGAGCGTCCCGCGAGGATGATTGCTGTCACCAGCGGACCCAGCTCGCGGAAGAGCCCTATGGCTATCAGATCGGCCACGTAAACCTCCACTCCGAACGACCTCAGCGACGCCGCGCTTTCGAACGCGAGGATCAGCCCGAGCAGAAATCCTATCAGAAGCGTGATCGGCATCCCGTCGAATCCGGCGCGCTGGAATGCGAGCGCGCAGTCCCTGAAGCGGAATCTGCGCGGATGGACGATCATCCCGAATGCGTCGACAACGGTCTCTCCAAGAAACGCGCAGCTGGCGCGCATTCCAAGAAAGAACTCGCACGCCGCGCGGCCTATAACGGCGAACATTCCAGGTCGGCGCGCGCGCGACGCAGGAGCGGCATCGTAGGACGAAAAGTCGAAGCGCGCGCGCACCGGCTCGAGAAGTCCATTGGGATCTACGGCCTTGAGCGTGACGCCGCGCTTGGCGCAGCGCCTGTCAAGCACAAGGAAGAAAGCCTCAAAGGCGGCAGTTGACGCCTCGATTGCCGAAACGTCCAGCAGCACCTCGTCGCCCTTGTTCAGGCGCCCCACGCGCCGAAGATCGCCCCACGCGCGCGCAATTTCGTCCGCATTGGCGCCTCTGAGAACAATGGGCTTCACTTAGCGCTCTTATTCGCAGGCGTCGGTGCAGGCGCAGCAGGAGCAGGAGCCGGCTTGACAGGTGCTGGCTTGACAGGCGCAGGAGTCGGCGCGGGCTTTGCAGGCGCAGGGGTTGCAACCGCCTTCGCAGGTGCCGGCGTAGCTGCGGGCTTGACAGGGGCGGGCGC
>CAMIVJ010000153.1 GCA_946401765.1 uncultured bacterium
TTGGCGTTACGGTGAACGGCACGAATGTCGGCTATCTCTCCGGCGAAGGCTGGACGCTCGACCGCAGGACGAAAATCGTCTCGCTGAACGGAGCGGGGCCGTTCACGATCAGCGGAGCGGGAGACAAGGTGGCCATCTGCGCCGACACGAACTGCACCGTCGTGCTCGACGGACTCTCGCTGACGAATACGGTGACAGGACTCCCGCCCTTCGACTGCGGGACGAATTCCGTCTCGATGAGCCTTTCGGGGACGAACAGTCTCGTTTCATGCGGCGAAAACGCCCCCGGCCTCGGCGTCCGCAACGGCGGCGCGTTGGAGATTACGGGCGGCGACGGCTCTCTCAGCGCGCAAGGCGGAAAATTCGGCGCAGGCATCGGCAGCGGCAAGGAAGAGCCGGGCGGCATCGTCAAGATTTCCGGCGGCATGGTGTCGGCCCAGGGCGGAGAGCAGGCGGCCGGCATCGGCGGCGGATTCGGCTCCTCCGGCAATTCGGTCTTGATTGCCGGCGGCACGATCCTGCGTTCGTCCGGCGGCGAGGCGGGCATCGGCGCCCCAGCGGACGGCGGCGCGGTCATCACCGGCGGTGCAGTGTACAGGTCGGCCGATGAATTCACGCCCGCCGCCATCAACGACGCCGGTCTTGCCGTCAATTCAGTTGATTTCGATCTCTGGATGCCGAATGCCAAGATCGAAGACTTCGAAGTCACGCGCGACGGCGAAGCGTATGCGTACGGCGCCAACGACCTCTACACGGACGAAAACGGTTCTCTCCGCGTCTGGCTGCCGGACGGCCGCTACACATTCACGGCAGACGGCAACACGTGGAAGGCCTCGGTCGCGGGCGCGCCAACGAATGCAGTCCTTTCGTCGGTCGGCGTCACGGTGAACGGCGTCAACATCGGCGAACTCTCCGGCGAAGGCTGGTCTTACTCCCGCAAGCAGGAAACCCTCGTTCTCGAAAGCGCAGGGCCCTTTACCATTAGCGGCAGCGCCAACGGCGTGCTCTGTAGGGTGGAGAAGACGTGCGACGTGACGTTCGATTCGCTTTCGCTCGACAACTCGTCCGTCAACAATCGTCCTGGCTTCTCAGTCGTTGACAGCGCGTCCGTGACATTGACGCTTGTCGGCAACAACGTTCTGAAGGGCGGCAGACAAGCCGCAGGACTGAGCGTGACGAACGGTACGAGCGTGACCATCGGCGGCGACGGCTCCCTGACTGCGACAGGCGGGAGGGAAGCCGCGGGCATTGGCGGAGGCAGACGTGAAGCGGTCGGCACAGTGTCCATCGTCGGCGGCTCGGTGTCGGCAACAGGCGGCAGCAGTGGCGCCGGCATCGGCGGAGGTTTCCTAGGAAAGGGCTGCACCATCGTGATTTCCGGTGGTTCCGTCACGGCGACAGGCGGGGAGTTCAGCGCGGCGATCGGCGCTGGCGACCAGGCGGTTGGGCAGACGGCGACAGGCGAAACCATCGTGATTTCCGGTGGTGTCATCCGCGTGTCGTATCCTTATTCTGATTATGCGGGTCCGGCGGGAATCGGCTCCAGCGGTTTTGGTTCCTGCAGCGCCGTCACGATTTGCGGAGGCACCATTCTGCCGACGGGCAGTCCGGTGCGCATCGGTTCTGGAACCCGGTCCAGTGCGGGTTCGGTCACGATTTCCGGCGGATCCGTCTACTCCGTCTCAGATCAAGTGGCGCCTGCCGCATCCAACGCCACGGAGCGCGTCTGGTGCGTGACGGTTTCCGGACTGGTACGCAACGCCCGGGTGGAAGGTCTGGCGGTGCGCCGTACATCGGGTTTGTCATTCGTGGACTACGGCACCGCCGACCTCTTCGCCAACAACCGAGGCGAAATCTACCTCTGGCTGCCCGACGGCGACTACCGCTTCCTCGTCTCGCAGGATGGCCGTGACGACCTGTATCTCGCCGCCAACGTGAACGGCGCGGACGTGGAAGCCACGCCAATCACCATCGACCCTGTCCTCGAGGGCGTCACCGTGGACGGCAAGGACATCGGCTACGGCTTCGGCCATGGCTGGAGCTTCACCGACGGAGTCGTCCACCTCGTGGACGCCGGGCCGTTTGAAATCGCCGGCTCCGCGAACGGCAGGGGCATTTTGGCCGAGGCCGACTGCGCCGTGACGGTCACGAACCTGACGCTCGACGCCGCGAGCGTCGAAAGCCGCGCGGCCTTCGCCATCATGGCCGGCAAGTCGGTCGATTTGACGCTGGCAGGCACCAACACACTCAAGAGCGGTGAAAACTGTGCCGGGCTGCAGGTTCCCGCCGGCGCGGCCGTGGCCATCGGCGGCGAAGGCTCGGTTGATTCGGTCGGCGGAAGATTCGGCTCCGGCATCGGCGGCGCCCGTGCCGACGGAAAACACGCGGGCGACATCACGATCAATGGCGGTACCGTCAAAGCCACTGGAGGTGATTTCTCTGCGGGCATCGGCGGTGGCCAGGACGGCAACGGGGGAACCACCACCATTACCAACGGAACCGTGAGGGCCACCGGCGGTTCCAATGGCGCCGGCATCGGAGGTGGTGCGGGCGAATACCGAGCGCGCACGTCCGGCGGCACGATCGTCATTTCCGGCGGCACGGTGACGGCAACGGCAGGCTATGTGTCGGCCGGCATCGGCGGCGGCAATTGCGGCAATGCCGGGACGATTGCAATTTCCGGCGGCGTTGTCTCGGCCAGCGGCGACCAGTTCGGCGCGGGTATTGGCGGCGGCCAATACGGCGCAGGCGGGGAGATTACCATTTCGGGTGGCCTCGTGACGGCGACATCGCAATCATACGCCGCCGCGATTGGTGGCGGATCTGAGGGCGGGGGCATCGTTCGCATCACCGGCGGCACCGTCGTGGCGGCGGCGAACAAGATCAGCGACTATGCCCCCTCCGATATCGGCGCGGGTCGTAACGCCGGTGCGAAGGGGTTGGTTCTCGTCACTGGCGGTTCCGTGCATGCGACGAAGAAAGGCATCGTGGACCCCGTCGCATCCAACGCCACGGAGCGCGTCTGGTGCGTGGCATTCCCCGGATTCACGCCGAACGCGGCCGTGGACATTGGTGAAGTGAAGCTGAACGGCTCCGCCTGGGCATACGGCGCGGAAAGCATCTTCGCCGACGCCGACGGCAAGATTTACCTCTGGCTTCCGGGAGGCGAGAATCTCGTGCTGGTTGGTGGCAGGCTCTGGTACGCCGACGTCACGGGGGATGCTGTCACGACGGCGGTCCCGTATGAGCGCGTGTATCAGACGGGCGTGTCCGTCGATGGCGTGGAGGTCGCGCGCGGCAGCGGCGAAGGCTGGACGTGGTCGCCCGACACGTCGAAGCTGACGCTCTCTGGCGACGGGCCGTTCGTCATCTCCGGCACCAACGTCTATGGCAAGGTGCGCGTGCGCGTGGAGACGGAGACCATGGTCACGCTCTCCAACCTCTGCCTCAAGGCGACGGAGAGCCGCTGCACGCCGTTCGCGATCGCCTCGAACATGACGGCGCGCGTCTGGTTCACCGGCACAAACACGCTTGAAGCGGGCCGCTACTGCGCCGCGCTTGAGCGGCCGGATGTCTCTGGTCTAGAAATCGGCGGCGACGGATGGCTCAACGCGAAGGGGGGAGGTGGCGACGAGGGGTGGGGCTACTCCGCGATAGGCCCCAGCGAGGGGATGTACGCTGGATGGAGAAACCCGATCACGATCACCGGCGGCAACTTCGTGGCGGTCAGTGGCGCGGCGGGGACTGTGAGGGGCATCGACGACTCGGTCGTTTTCGGCGGCAACATCTACATTGGAAAGGATCCGTACTATTCCCATGATGCGCTCGCGATCAACGCGAAGACGCCGCAGGGCGACACTGCCGCCTGCATCGAGGTGCCAGAGCTTGAGCCGAACGCGCCCGTGGTCTTCACGGGACTTCCGGACTACTACAACGCCTCCAACATCGTCGCCAACGCCGAAGGCAAGGTTTACATCTATCTTAAGGCCACGTACAGTGACGAAACGACGTATTTCATCGCCAACGGACAGCTCTACCGGGTTGTAGCCACCGACTCTTCCGCCGCCAACACCGCACAGAAGGTCGTCTATTCAGGGGTGGATAGCCTCATGATCGAGTCGATTGCAGTTGCGGATGATAGTGTGACCCTCGTCGTCTCCGCCATGCCAGCCGGGGCGGCCGTGCAGTTCATGGACCTGCTGAAGGTGGTTTGCGCAGCCGACCTGGAAAGCCTCAGTTCCGGCGATCCGTCGCGCGTCACGACTTACGCGATGGATTCTGCCGGGGTGTCCGCGACGCCCAACGGCGACGGCACGGTGACGATCGAAGTTCCGGTCGCGCCGTCAGACATGCAGATGTTCTACAAGGTTGTCGTTGAATAGGTTTCCTCGTTACAGTGAATCGCATGTTGTAGGCGAGGCAATTATCACGTGCATGTGATAATCATCACATGCACGTGAAGATCATGTGATGATTGTGTGATGTCCATGTGATGATTATCACGCGGTTTTTTGGTTTACTGTTCGCCGGACGGAGACAAGGTGTTTCCGACCGGAAAAAAGAAAGGAACAGAACCATGAAAGCAAACCTGAAAACCATCGCGCTGGCCGTCGTCGCCAGCCTGACCTTCGCGGCCTGCGCGGCCGAGCCCGTCTGCGAGCCGAAAGCGGATGCGCCTGCGGCACCGGCCGCGGCCGCCACCGTCGAAGCGCCTACGCCTACGCCGGAGAAGAAGCAGGCCAAGCCGCGTCGCACGCGCCGCGCGAAAAAGGACAAGGCCGCCGCGCCTTCTGACGACACGCAAAAGCAGCCGCGTCGCCGCCGCACGCGCAAGATGCAGATGTCTGCGCTTCCTGTCACTGGCATGCTCGACTCGGCGGAGTGAGCGATGAAGTGCGACCTGTGGATCGGCTTTCTGGCGGTGGTTCTTCCGGCGCTCGTTGGGGCGCTGGGGGGATTTTCCCTCCTCCGCCGGGAATGCGCGCGCGAACAGGCCGATTTACGCGAGGGCGTCCGCGCACGTGCGAACGCCCTCGCGGACACGTTGTGGAAACAATACGGTGCCGACGCGGGGCGCGGTCTCCCGGAGAGGGTCGACGCGCTCGCGCGCGACCTTGAACGGGATGCCGCCCTTGCGTCGGCATTCGTATGGCGCAAGGGGAAAGGCGTCATTTGGAAAAAAGGAGAAGAGCAGATGATTGTACGCGACATGGATGGCAGTTTCAAATGGACTACCGAAGGAAGGCGAGTGAAGTACCCGAAGCGCGGGTTCTTCACGCAGGTTGGCGCGACGGTCGCTTGGTCCCGCATGGGGCCGCGGGACGTGTGCGGCTTCGTGCTTGATTTTGGCGGGGAAAAACGACGACGGCCCGTCGTGCGGCTGGCGTTGGCATCGGGCCTGCTGTGCGTGCTCACGGCAGTGGCTGCAGCTGGGGCCTGGTACCTGAGACGTGCGGCATGGCACGCGCGGGAGGAGTCGGATGCGCTCGTCGAGATGCTGCATCAGAACGTGGAAATGCAGGAGGTGGGGCATGTATAAGGCTACGGCGGAAATGAGGGATTGTGCGCAGGTGCCCGCATCGCTCCTGCACGTGCTGGAGGATCTGGGCCGCAGGTTATCGCGGATCGAGTCGACGCTCAGCGAAAACGCGAAGCGCGAGGAGATGCAAGATGATGTATTCCAATTCGGCGAGGGGAAGGTGAGCCGGCGTAAATTCGCCTACATCAGCAAGCGGAACCGGTTCATACGCCTTTCTCCGCGGGAACTGACCCTCCTTGAGATATTTGCGGAGCATCCGAACGAAGTGCTCGCGCGCGACATGCTGCTCAGCCGCCTGTGGGGCATCGACTACTACGGCAACACGCGCACGCTCGACCAGCACATCGGGCATATCCGGGAAAAGCTAGGCGTCGACGGCGCGCGGATAGTCACGGTCCCACGCGTGGGCTACGCCTACAACGACGGCATGTCATCGGCGCTTCGTGCGTGAATGGAATGGTGCGTTAGGAGGTTTGGCAAAATGACGGAGCTTGAAGAGCAGAAGGGAAAGGGCTACCTGAAAGAAACCATTCACGGCATGCTTCGCCGGTGCGAAGGCTGGGATTATTCCCTGCCGTGCATCTACATGATCACCTTGGTACTGGCCAACCGGCGAAGCAAGGTGCTGGGGGAGGTCCCCAAATCTGCGCGGTGCGAATTGACCGAGCTGGGAAGGGCGGTGGAGGAGTGCTGGGAGGCGATACCGCAGTTCTACCCGCAGGTGCAGATCATCTGCAAGCAGGTGATGCCTGATCATTTCCACGGCATCCTCTGGGTGAAGGAACCACTGGAGTGCCACCTCGGGCAGGTGATCAAGGGATTCAAGATTGGCTGCAACCGCGCGGTGAGGCGGCTCTGCCCGGATCTGCTCGCGGAGGGTGCGGGGCTTTTCGCCGAGGGATTCCAGGATTCGATCCTTTTCCATGAAGGGCAACTGGCAAAGATGATCGCCTACCTCAAGGCCAATCCCCTGCGCCTTGCGATAAAGCGCGCCCTGCCGGGGCTATTCACGGTGGTGAGGGGAGTTCGAGTTCAGTTATCGGCGAGAGTTCAGTTATCGGCGATAATATCGCCGATCACAGGACTCCCGATCACAGGACTCCCGATCACAGGACTCCCGATCACAGGACTCCCCACCCTCCACTTTTCCGCCATCGGCAACCGGGCGTTGCTGGAGCGGCCGATGGTGCAGGTGCAATGCTCACGGCGCTACT
>CAMIVJ010000154.1 GCA_946401765.1 uncultured bacterium
GCGCGTTCGCGTCCGTCGAAGACGAACCTGTCGCCGAAGCCGCTGAACGTCTTGCCCTGCCACTCGGAGCGGTTGCCCTTGAAGTTGCCCTTGACCTTGGGATCCTTGGAAGGTCCGCGCAGAGCCTCGGCCCACTGCCAGCTCATCTTGCCGCCCTTGCCGCCCTTCACGACCGCCTCGGGATAGGCGCAGATGTAGCGGTCGAGGTCCCAGAGGATGCGCTTCTTCTCGCCGGGCTTGACGACGATGGGGAACTTCATCTCGCCGCCGTCTACGAACTTGCCGGGGCGCACGCGGTATTCCGTCTGGTCAGGAAGCTGCGACGGGAAGAGCATCCATCCCTTCTGGCGAATGCCGCAGCGGTTGCCGCCGCCAAGGAATCCCCTCAATACTGCAGGCTTTAACCAGTTCTTCGGCGTATAGTCGTAGATGCCCGAGCCGTATATCTCGAATCCATCGCCTGCGCCCCACGCGCCGCCCGACTTGCCGATGTTCTTCACGCCTGTGATCGGCCCGCACTGCCAGGGGCCGCGTCCGGTAGTGAGAGCGGCGTCGTACTTCCCCTCCGCCTTGAGGCAGAAGCCGAGCTGGTACGAGAGCTGCGCGAGCGGCGACGCCCTGTACGGCATGCGCCACACGGTCGCCTCCATCACGTGCTTGCCTGGCTCCAGCTGCACGCTGTAGCTCTGGTACATCCAGTTCTCGACCGTGCCGCGATGGGGTCCGCGCGACACAAACTTGCCGTCGAGAGCAAGATAGTAGCGTTCGTCGCCAGTCACGTCGAATTCAAGCGGAGTGCCGTCGCTCTCGAACTCACATCTGAAGCGCACGATGCGCGGCAAATGAGGGTACGCCACCTCGTCCTTGATGTCTGGATGCGAAAGCCAGGCCGCCTGGTCGATCGGCTGCACCGGCAGAATGGCGGTGTTGCCGCGCGTGAATCGCGCGGGCTTTATCACGTGCTTGACCGTGGCGCCTTGCGCCATTGCCGCCGCGCACGCAATGGCGGCGATCGTCTCCAATTTCATTTTTTTCCTCGCGGTAAAGGTGAAAGACGGCGGATCTCAAATCCCCCGAGCGCTAATATTCTAGCAAAACGCCCCCGTTCTTGCAAATCGCCGCATGCCGGAGGTCACTTTCCCATATATGCATGGCAATATCGGAGAACGGCCTTTCTGAATTCTTCGGTTTTGTCGGGATCGCTCCACATGCCATGGTGAGAATTCGGGAAGTCCACCTCGACATGCGGCACTCCGTTCTCCTTGAGCGCTTTGGCAAGGGCGTCGCGATGATGGCGCTTGACGAGATTGTCCTTGCCGCCGTAGGCGAAGATAGTGGGAACGCTCTTTCCCGTCACGAACGCCACAGGCGAGAGGCTGTCAACCAGCTTTCGCACTTCCGCCTTCTGAAGGTCGGCAACCGCCACCTTCTTTCCGGAGCCGCCGGAGACCAGCAGGGCCGACATCTTCTTGCCGAAGGCTTTCTCGCTGAAATCGCTCGGGCCCACCTTGTCGCAGACGAAGGCAATCGGAATCGGCGACTCGCCTGCACGGGAATACGAATACAGCAGGGCAAGGTGCCCGCCTGCCGAGAAGCCGCCCAGGGCGATCTTGGGCGTGCGGTAGCCGCGCTTCGCCATCTCTTCCTTGAGCGCGCCGATGCATCGGGTGATCTCGTCCAGCATCGTGTAGATCGTCACCTCGGGACGCCTGCGCGAAATGAGCGAATAGTCGAGCGTTGCGGCGATGCATCCCTTCTTCGCGTAATACTTGCAGGCATACGCAAGGTCTTGACGGCGACCGGAATTCCATGAGCCTCCATGGATGAACAGCATCAGCGGAATAATGGCGTCTTTCTTAGCATTCTTGGGAATGAAGACGTCGTACTTCAGCTTCTTCGCCTTGTCGTAGAGAAGCCCTGAAAGCTGCTCTCCATCCTCCTCGCGCCATTCCTCGAGGTATCCGCCATTCCGAAACTGGTCCGTCAGAGGCAGTGCCGAAGTGGCGCAGTAACCTGGAAGGAACGCCAATATGCCGAAAACAAGTCCTATGCCCAAAGATTTCCACAATCTCAGGCGGCACATTGCACTTCTCGCGCTTTTCATCATTTGTCTAGCCTCGTCTGTTCATGGGTTGCTGTTCAGGCATTGCCTGTTTTCTGGCTTGCGCCTTCCTCTTGCGCATGGTACGCCACACTCGGAGGACGCTATTATTGTACCATATTTCGGGCCGGCCGTGGCGGAATTGGCCGAACATTTGGACGTACGCGAAACTGCCCCTTGTCCCAAGTGAAAGGAAATGATATAATTTAATTTCAACGGTGCAATGGCACCATAAGTATGAAAGAGACAAAAATGGATACGGACAAGGAAACCAAGCCAGAAGCAAAGACCCCTGAAGCAGAGGCCGTAGAAAACGCTGCCC
This sequence comes from uncultured bacterium, assembly GCA_946401765.1. Taxonomy (GTDB): domain Bacteria; phylum Verrucomicrobiota; class Kiritimatiellia; order RFP12; family UBA1067; genus RUG572. Next base: position 2,424 of record CAMIVJ010000154.1, read on the forward strand.
CCGCGCAGCCGGAAGATACTCACGCAGCCGACCAAAACGCCGCAAAGCCCGCAGAGGGAACCCAGGCAGAGGCCGAAGGCGCCAAGTCTGCAGAAGACAAGCCGGCCGAAGATAAGCAAACGGAGGACAACACGGCCACCGAAGACAGGCCTGCAGAAGAAGAAGACAAGCCGGCCGAGGCACCTGCGCAGCCAGACTGGAAGGACCGCTACGCGCGCGCTATGGCCGACTTCGACAACTTCCGCAAGCGCACAGCACGCGACCGCGAGGATCTCGTGAAGTTCGCCGCGTCAGATGTCATCAAGGCAATGCTCCCCACGGTCGACAATCTTTCCCTCGCCCTTGAGAAGGCCAAAGACCGAGCCGACGATCCCTTCGTTGCCGGCGTGAAGCTCGTGTACGACGGTCTTGTCAAGGCCCTCGCCGACCAGGGCGCGACGCCTCTCGACTCCGTGGGAGAGCCGTTCGACGCGAATTTCCACGACGCCCTCGCCCAGCTTCCCTCCCCCGACGTGGAAGAGGGCGTGGTGATGAACGAGGTCAAGCGCGGATGGCTGCTGCACGGCAAGCTGCTGCGTCCCGCCCAGGTTGTGGTGAGCGCCGGCAAGGGCGCCTAGACTGAGGAGACGCAGCTATGGCCGATAAAAGAGACTACTACGAGGTGCTGGGCGTGCCGAAGGACGCCTCAGCCGACCAGATCAAGAGCGCCTACCGCAAGCTCGCGATGAAGTGGCATCCGGACCGCAATCCGGACAACCCAGAGGCCAAGGCGAAGTTCCAGGAGGCCTCCGAAGCGTACGAGGTGCTGTCCAATCCCGAGAAGCGCCAGCGCTACGACCAGTTTGGCCACGAAGGCGTGAACTTCGGCCCCGGAGGATTCGACTTCAGCCGCGACTTCTCGCACGGCGCCGACTTCCGGGACATCTTCGAGACGCTCTTCGGCGGAGGCGGTGGATTCGGCGACATGTTCGGCGGGATGTTCGGGGGAGGTGGACGCCGCAGGCATGCGGATCCCAACGGGCCCGAACCCGGCGAAGACATGACCATGACGCTCGAGATCGACTTCGACGAGGCCATCTTCGGCAGCCAGCGCACGATGGAGCTCACCCTTCCCGAACAGTGCCCCGAATGCGGCGGCACCGGCGCAGCGCGCGGCGCGAAGCGCGTAACTTGCCCCACATGCCACGGCAACGGGCAGGTCATCGCAGGAGGCGGCTTCTTCCAGATCCGCCAGACGTGCCCCAAGTGCGGCGGCTCTGGCACCGTGGTGGAGAAGCCCTGCTCAAAGTGCCGCGGCTCCGGCCAGGTGCGTTCGCCCCGCAGCATCTCGCTGCGCATTCCGCGAGGAGTGGACACCGGCTCTCGCCTGCGCCTGAGCGGCAAGGGTGCTGGCGGCCTGCGAGGCGGTCCTCCCGGCGACCTCTACGTGGTGCTGAACGTGCGCCCCAGCGACATCTTCCAGCGCGAAGAGCTTGATCTCTACGTGGACGTGCCTGTGTCGCCCGTTCTCGCGGCGCTTGGCGGCGACGTGGAGATTCCCACGCCCTCCGGCATCGCCACGGCCCATCTCGCCTCCGGCACTCCGAACGGCAAGCTGCTGCGTCTGCGCGGCAAAGGCGTGCCAGATCTGCGCGGCGGCCAGGCAGGCGACCTGATCGCCCGCGTCGTCTTCGAGGTGCCCACGCGCCTCACGACGAAGCAGCGTGGAATGTTTGAAGACCTCTCGAAGTCGCTTGACTCGTCAAACTTCCCCGAGAGTCAGCGCTTCGCCTCGAAGGTCAAGGTGTTCTTCCAGCACAAAGAAAAGCTCGGCGGCTAGAAATGCACCGTCTGCTCGTCGAATCGTCCCTTCTGGACGCCCAGGCAGTCGTGCCGCCCAAAGACGCGGCGCGACACCTGAAGGTGCTGCGTCCGAAGCCAAACGAGGAGATAGAGCTCTTCGACGGGCATGGCCGTACGCGCGTCTTTCATTGGCGCGCCGCTGACGGAACGCTCGCAGATCCCGGCGAGACAACCGCGCATCCCGCTCCCGCCCAGCCGCTCACTCTATTCGCGTGCGTCACAAAGGGCTCGCGATGGGACTGGACTATCGAGAAGGCGGTGGAGCTGGGCACATCCCGAATCGTGCCCGTGATGTCGGCGCGGTGCATCGTGCGCCTCGCGCCTGGCGAGCGCGAGACGAAGGCGGAGCGCTGGCGGCGCGTTGCGGAAGACGCCGCCCGGCAGAGCGATGCAGTGTGGCTGCCAGAGATTCTGGCGCCAGTGGATTTTCCGGCGGCGCTCGCGCTTGTAAAGACATGCCGGCGTGTGTTCGTGGGCGCGCTTGTGAAGCCGCCCGCCCCGCCGCTGCGCGTCGCCATAGATGCATCATGCGCGGCGGATGGCGCAACCGCTTCTGGCGGACTAGGACTCTTCGTCGGCCCTGAGGGCGACTTCACCCCGGAGGAGCTTTCGTCGCTTCTGGCAATCGCCACGCCCGCCTCCTTCGGCCCAACGATCCTCCGCGCCGAGACAGCCGCCATATTCGGCCTGTCGGTGCTTGCCGCGCTCACTTCTCGATGACGATGCTGGTGCCGACGCTGCACATGCTGTGAAGCTTCACGGCATTCCAGTTGGCGAGCCTGAAGCAGCCATGCGACTCGGCACGGCCAATGCGTTCGGGGAAAGGCGTGCCGTGTATTCCGTACGAAGGAAGAGTGAGTCCAATCCAGGCGGAGCCTACGGGGTTGTTGGGCCCGGGAGGATAGATGTGGCGCGCGATGCGGCCGCCCTTGTCGAGCTTGTCCGCCGTGTAGGTGTAGTTGGGATCCTTGACGAGCGTCTTCACGTGTATCTCGCCCGGCGGAGGGAGCTTGTTCTTGTCGGCCGCGATTGAGCACGGGAAGAGGGCGATCAACTTCCCCGCGGCGTCGAACACGGTAATCTCCAGGCGCGAGAGCGACACGCGCAGAACGTCTGCCCTGCCATAGGGCCAGCGCGACGCGACGGGGCCGCGAGAGACGAGCGGCAGCACGATCTGCGAACCTGTGGGCGGGTTGGGCCATGCGGCGTGCGGGTTGAGCTTCTTGAGAAGCGTGACTGAGCAGTGTCCGCGCTCTGCGAACATCTCGAGTATCGTCTCGTAGCCCATCGTCGAGAGGCGCGCCTTTTCTGCCGGAGCAACCGGGATGTTCACGAGCGAGGCATGGTCCTCGGCCTTCACCGTCAGCGTTCTGAAGAGATCCGTCTCACCGGGGAAGTACACCTCCCACGCCTTCTCCTCGAGGCCGGGCAGATATGGCCGGCCGTTCACGGCGCACCACGTGGCGAGGGCCACCTTAGTGCGCCGGCCGCACTGCCCGTCAAGCGTGTTGCAGGAGAAGCCTCGCCTCTCGAGGCATATCTGCAGAGCGAGGATGTGGCCAGGCGCGTAGTCCTGGCCACGCCACGTCGTGTTCAGACGCGCCGCCGGTTCAGGCAGCGCGGCTGCGCAGCAGCACGCAGCGCAGAAGAGCGCATGCGCCGCCGCGAGCCAGAAACGCGCTGGATTCGTCGTAGTAATTGCCCACGCCCCTTGCTGTGCCGCCGCTTGCAGCCGGATATGCGGCTACTGAACGTTCTCGTTGGTGCCGCGGATCTTGATGTGGAGTTCGCGCAGCTGCTGCTCGGTGACGAAGTTCGGCGCGTTCATCATGAGGTCCTGCGCCTTCTGGTTCATCGGGAATGCAATGACCTCGCGGATGTTGGGAGTGTCGGTGAGCAGCATCACCATGCGGTCCACACCTGGTGCGATTCCGCCGTGGGGCGGCGCGCCGAACTGGAATGCGCTGTAGAGGCAGCCGAACTTCTGCTCGACCACCTCCTTGGGGTAGCCGGCGATCTCGAACGCCTTCTCCATGATGTCGATACGGTGGTTGCGGATTGCGCCCGACGAGAGCTCAATGCCGTTGCACACCACGTCATACTGGTACGCCTCGATTTCAAGCGGCGGCTTCGTGTTGAGCGCCTCGAGCCCGCCCTGAGGCATCGAGAAGGGATTGTGCGAGAAGATGATCTTGCCGGTCTCGGGATCCTTCTCGAAGAATGGGAAGTCCACGATCCAGCAGAACTTGTAGCAGCCGTGCTCGCGGATGTCGTTCGTGAGGTTGTCTGCTATGTTCGTGCGCACGAGGCCGGAGAGGCGGTGGCATTCATCGACGTCGGCGGCCATGAAGAAGAGGCAGTCGCCGGGCTCCATCTTGGCAAGGGATTTCATCTCCTCGAGCTGCTCGGGCGAGAGGAACTTGGCGATGGGTCCCTTGAGCTCGCCCTCCTTGGTCCAGGAGATGTAGCCAAGGCCCTTGCCGC
>CAMIVJ010000155.1 GCA_946401765.1 uncultured bacterium
ATACGCCGCACGTCGGCAGGTTTGACCTTACCCTTCCGCGCGGAAACCGCCGCCTTCAGGTCGTCGCGCATGACATCGTACACCGTACGCTCGCCGGGCAGCGACAACACGCCCCCGCCTCCGCACGATGAACCATCGGACTTACCCGGCCCGCAGTCAGACGTCTTTTTGTCGAAGCCCTTGTTGAGCGCACGGTACTCCTCCGTCGTCCGCGCAAGCGCGGCGGCGTCCCCGCGAAGCCAGCGCTTCATCCAGTCGATGGAAGACGCGCGGCTTCCCTCGTACCAGAGGTGCCCGCCCTCCATGTCCGTCATGTCGAAGCGCTCCCCCCAGCCGAGCCGCTTCATCACGCCTTCGACAAGTTCGACGGTGTGCTGGGTGCCATCGAAGGGAAAGACGATGTCGCCGCGATAGGCCTGCACGCGCACGGGCAGCGGTGCGGACATGAGGCAGAACGACGCGTGGTTCAGGCCGAACGACAGCTGCCCGAAGATGTTCTGGCACGCGTCCCCCGGCCCGATCGACGCCTTCTCGGCAGCCCGGGCAAAGGAACAGATGTATCCGGCGGGCGCCGTCGCCGCAAGCCGGGGATCGACCGCCTGCAGGAAGGCCGTGACGTTCCCGCCGCCCGAATTCCCCATGCAGCCAAGAGCCTTGGCGTCGATGTCGGGACGCGTCTCGAGATAGTCGAGCGCGCGCATCGCGTCCCACACGCGGAAACGCGGGAACCCGCCTCCGAGAAGGACGGCCAGCGAGCCGATGCGGTTGTGCTCATCCCAGTTGACCGCAGGGTTCCTCCCGCGCTCCTGGACGCGTTCGCCCTGCGCGAACGGATCGACCACCAGCGCCGCGATGCCTGCGCGGGCGGACATCACCCCGCCCCTGCCGTAATTGGGGGCGGACTTCCCCTCGCCGCTGTGTCCGCAGGAAATCAGCACGCAGGGATATGGCGGCGGGAAGCGCGTGGCATCGGGCAGATAGAGGTTGGCGGAAACATGAACGCCTGGCCAGCTCTCGAACAGGACGTTCTCCACCGTGTAGCCGTCGCGCTTCCGGACGGCAACCGTGCGCGCGTTCAGCGGACACCGCTCGGACGGAAAACCGCCCATGGCGTGAATCATGCGGCTGCGCAGGCTCTTTCCGTACTGCTGCAGCTCCTCGCGCGTTTTCATCCGCCGCCAGGCCGCATCACATGCGGCATCCGCCCGCTCTACCTCCGCCAACACCGTACGCCACGACGACCTTCCCGCTTCAGCGCCCAAGACGGGTTTCGCCAGTTCAGCGGAAATCCAGTCGACGTCTTCCGATGCGCTGGAAAACGCCCTGACCCATTTGCCGAAATTCGTGTAAAAATGGCCTCTGCATGAATGCGTCATGCCAATACCGTTGCCGATGGCCTTGTCCTTGACCTTGATCTCGTTGTAGGCAGCATAGACGGCGCATGGCGGACAGGTCGTGTCCGAAAAGCCAACGGCGACGCGCACAGGACACGTGATGCGGGAGGCGAAGTTCGCACCGTCGAAGTACGGAGCCCACTTCTCGGCGGCGGCGCGACGCGCGGGCGTGGAGGAGTTGTTCTCGACGACCTGCGGCCAGCCGCTCTGACGGCCCTTCAGGTAGCCCATGGTGTCCGTGATCGCCGGCACGTAGAACGCGGCACGCGTGAATGTGTGGTTGAGGCCGCAGAGGTAGAACCCGAATCCTCCGCCCTGCGACGTGCCCTGGTAGCGGAAACGCGACTTGTCCACGTCCGGACGCGCCGCGACCCAGTCCACGGCGCGGTCGATGCCGAGGATGACGGGGTAGAAGAAGTAGTCCTCGCGCGATTCCGTGATCCCCGCCTGACAATAGCTCGACACGCCGAACCGCGCGGCGAGGGCGGCGTCCATCTCCTTGTACTTCGCCTCAAGCCCGATCTTGTGCCACTTCCAGTCAGGGGCGAAGGGATAGACGCTGAAGCGCACGCAGATCGCGTCACCCCTTCCCGTCATGTCGTTCGTCCAGCCACCGAAGCCTGCCGCGTTCACCTCGAAGTCAACGGGGAACGGCGCCTTTGCCTTGTCCTTCGGCACGCTCATGTAGCCGTGGACGCGACGTCCGAACGTGGCAAACGAAATGCGGTAGAAGTCGAATGCCGCCGTACTGCGTTCCGGCACGCGGGTCATCTGCGCGTCAAGCGGAACCTCGCGGGCGAGACGCGCGCGGGCGCCAGACCAGAATTTGTCGAAGTCCGCCGGTGACGGACTTCCCTTCTTGATCTTCTCAGGTTCAAATCCCGCGCTGAACACGAACGGATCGTTGCGACCCTTCTTGGTGTGCGGCAAGGAGAGCCGCAGAAAACCGGGTTCGCGCAGCGTGCCTGAGACCTTGAAGACGACGCCTGTCGTCGACACATCGAAGGGCATGTTTGTGAATACGGTCGTGCCGAAGTTGTCAAGAACGGCGCACGGCCGCCCTGACGCGTCCAGGTTTTTCTTCTCCAGCAGCCTGACCGTGAAGGTGGCCGTCTCGCCGCAGCGGTAGAGACCGTCCGGTCTGTCGAGATCGACCTTGTATGTTGCGGCGGACGCCGCCCATCCGACCATCGCCGCAAGAACGGCGACTGACATTTTCTTCAAACAATCATTTTTCATTGCGCGAAACCGTTTGCGTTCATTTCGTTTTATCGGCTTTCAGCTTTGCCGGAGCTGCGAAGATCGCGGCGTCGCCGGGATCGAGCGCCTCGTAGCGCTTGACGTAGTCGCGGATCGTCTCAGCGGCCTTGATGTTGGGCTCGTCTGTGATGTAGTAGTATGCGAGGGCGGGCGAATCCTTCGTCGCGGCAGTGAAGTCCTTGGCGGCGTCCATCATGCGCTTGACGTCGTGCCCCAGGCCGATGATCAACTTGATTCCGGCCTTTTCGGCCTCACCGAGAAGGCGCTTGGCTTCGGCCGACGATGTACACCATTGCGTGAGGTGCGTAAAGCCCGCATCCCCGGCCTCCGCGTAGCGCTCCGCAGAAGCTCCCTTTTCGTCCCACGAACCCCAGCCGATGATGGGTATCCGGGCATCCGCAAAGGACGCACACGCAGCGAAGGCGCAGACCAGAAGCGATGCCGCACCAATGTATCCTGACCTCCGCACATGCGGGAAGTCGCGATTGCTTTTGACTGTGTTTTTCATAGAGGCACCTCAAGGTACAACCATTGGCCCGAGGGGGAAGCGGCCGAAGCGCGGGCCATAGACGGCGAGTCCAGCGTCGGACTCAAGCCTGATAGTCGCCTTGCCGTCCTTCACGGCCTCCGGCGGAACCTTAACTTCCACAAGATAGCCGTAGCTTCCCGCCTCGCGAAGCCTCCCGTCGTGCGGCTGCGCGAGCCAGGAGAGAAGACCACGATGATCCGCAGGGTCATCGGGGAGGACACGCTTCAACGCGACCTTCCCACCCACGCTCACAGTCAGATTAGCCGGGAACTTGTGTTTGCATGTCTGCGGATAGCTGTTCGAATTCTTCGAGCGCTCCATCGTCCGCTTGCCAGTCGGATAGTCGAGGCTCCGTCCTGTGCCCTTGCGGTCCTTCCAGTTCTTGCGTTTCGCCGAAAGCTCCACGCGGAACGTCCCACCCTGCGGCGGCACGGCAACCTCGTACTCGAACCACCCATTGCCGAATCCGTTGAACTTGAGGCCGCCCATGACCTCGGCAGTTCCCTCTGTCCACTCAGACGCCTTCGGCTTCAGCATCGCCGCGTCCTTCGCCACCGTGGAGAACGACCAGAAGTTGCGCGCGATCCGCTTGCCGTCGGCCATCAGGTCGAAGACAACGCATCCACACGCAGGGCCTCCCGGCGCGACGAATTCAACGTCCCACAGCTTCTCGCACTGCCAGCTCTTCGCGGGGAACGTCCCCTTCTCCGGCATAGCACAGACGGACACCTTCTGTCCCGCGCCGTCAAACCACCACGCACTCTTCGCGAGCGTCAGCTTCTTCCCGGCGAACTCGTCGGTGATGAACGACACGCCGACTGGAATCATGACCTTCTCGCCCGGCCTGACGATCTCGCCGGTTTCGTATCCGCGTTTCCCCTGCATGAACAATGCCGCCTTGCCGTGAAGATCCGCAAGCGTCATGCCCGCAAGCTCCTCAAGCCCCGTCTCCTTCCACGTGCGGTCTTCGCGGACGTATCCGTTCCACTCGATGACCACGTCGTGGTGCTCGGTGTAGAGCCAGCCTCCGCACTTCAAGTGACTGCGGAAGGCGTTGATCATCGCGTGGTAGTCCCACGTGAAGTCGCAGTCGCCTGTAGATCCATTATAGCCCCAGACGTTCCCGCACTCGGCGTTCATCATCGGCGCGCCGTTCTGCTTATAGCCCTTCGCATAGTTGCACACAGAGCCAACGTAAGTATTCGTGCAGACGCGCTCGAGCTTGCTGTACCACGCGTATGCTGGACAGTACCTGTGCCACGTGTTGACGTCAGTCTCCACATGGTCACGCAGGCATACGGAGTTGTCGTCGATGATGCGCGTCGGATCGAACGCCTTCGCCTTTCTGTATGCCTCGCCGACGCGGCGCTGTGTCGCAGGCTCGTACTTCCCGCCCCTTTTGCCATAGCGCGTGGAGAGGAGTCCCCACGTCTCGTTGAAGAGCGTCCACTGGTAGATGGACGGATGGTTGAAGTCGCGCTTCACCATTCCCTCGAAGCATTTCCAGTGCTCGGCGAACATCTCGTCGCACGCAGGGCCCCATGCGTTCGGCACGTCCGCCTGAATGAGCAGCCCCAGCTTGTCCGCCCAATAGAGCTTGCGCGGCACCTCCGCCTTGATGTGGACGCGGTTGCCTGAAAGCGCGAGTTTCTTCGAGATCATGATCTCGTTCTTCATGTACTCGTCCGTCGGGAACGTGTAGTACCCTTCCGGATGGTAGCTCTGGTCGAGGCACATCTGGAGGTAGATCGGTTTGCCGTTCAGTGTCACGTATGCGTCGCCGTTCGCGTTTGTGCCGATGCCTACCTCGCGAAAACCGAAGTATGTCTTCACCGTGTCGTCGCCAAGCGTGAGCGTGACGTCGTAGAGGTTGGGATTGTCGAGGTCCCACAGTCTGGGCGAAGCGATTGCAATGTCAATCGCCTTCGCGACTTCGCCCTTCGCAAACGGCACCTTCGTGGTCTTTCCGTCAAGCTTCACCTCTGCCACAAGCGAATCGCTTGCTGGCGCGGCGAGGCGCAGTTCGGCTTTCACGGAAGACTTCGCGATGCTCGGAGTAAAGCGCGCGCTGTCGATGTAGTCCTTCCCTCGCACCTCGAGATAGACAGTCTGCCAGATGCCTCGTACGTTGCCGTAGCCTTGCTTGCCGAAGAGGTAGTGTCCGTTGTGCGCGGAAAAGAAGTCTGGATCCCAAATCCTGAACTCGGCCGTCTGTTCCTCGCCCCACTTGACGAGATCCGTCAGCTCGAACTCGAACGGCGTGTAGCCGCCAATGTGCTTACCAAACGGCTTTCCATCGAACGAGAACTCAGTCTCGTAGTCTGACGCACCCACGACGAGAAACACGCGCTTTCCTTTCCACTCCGGCGGCACCCTCACCATGCGCCGGTAGTAGCCGGTGTTCTTGCCCTTCTCGTCCTTCACGCCAGATAGCGTGCAACCCCATCCGAACGGAACGGTGATCTTCCTGTCGTATGCGCCATTCTCAAAACCGAAGTCCCATTGTCCATTCAGGTTGACCCATTGCGAACGCTCCCAGTCCGGTCTCGGATGTTCCGGCAGCGGAATTCCCGCGGCCCCCGCGCACATTGCCGCAAAAATGGCAACAACACCGACTACGTTCTTTGTCCTTCCTCTTTTATCAGCAACCTTGCTCATGAATGTTTCTCCTTGTTTCTTCTTTTGGTCTGTCCATGCAATCACAGGCACACCGCCATGTAGAGGATGACAGCATGCGTACAACAGCAAGTTTCTGGGGACTTCATTGTTTGCTTCCTTTCTCTGAATCTTTGCTTACTGTCTGCATCAAGCCATGCCGGTCGGCGAAGTCCATGTATCTGTCCCAATCGTATGGATCAAGGGAATGCTTGCCGGGACGCAGGTGGTACGAGACGCTTCCCTCCTGCTGCTTCTCGCCCGGAGCGGGGAATCTTTCCGCAACGAGTCCCTTCTTGCCGTACAACTCCCACGCGGGCGACGCGAGCTTCGCGCTCCACCACTCGCCGGGCTGTCCCGCCCAGGCGTCTTCAGACGCGGAGGCGACGCAGAGCAGCCGCGGCGCGATGAGGGCGAGCAGCTCGTGCTGGTCGAAGTCCATCGTCATCTCCTTGCCGCCGTACTTCTTCGGGTAGTTGCCGCAGTACCAGTTCGGGAAGAACTTCGGGATGGACGCGATGTCCTCGCTCTTCGGAAGGCGGATGTGATTGAGCTTCGCGCCGTGCGCCCCGGAATTGTTGGAGCAGACGAGCGCGAAACGCCTGTCGGTCACGCCCGTCCAGATCGCGGTCTTGCCGCCGCGCGAATGGCCGACGATCCCGACGCGCGTGGCGTCGATGGCCGGTTCCGTCTCGATCCAGTCCATCACGCGGCTCGCCGCCCACGCCCACGCGGAGATCGTGCCCCACGATTCGTCCGTGCGCGCCTCGGGCTTCTCCACGCACGTGAACACGCCCTGCGCGAACCCCGTGTTCTTCTCCGTCGCGATGTCCTCGGTGAGGAAGCCGATCGTCGCGTAGCCGCGTCCGACAATCTGCTCCACCGGCCAGCA
>CAMIVJ010000156.1 GCA_946401765.1 uncultured bacterium
CTCATGGGCCCCACCATCCAGTGGCTTCTGCGCAGCACGCAGAAAGGCGTCTACACAGAAGAGGCGTATCTCACCTCCATCGCCCATCCCACCGCATTCGCCCTCAGCCGCCTCGACACAGTGCGCCTTGTGAAGACAGCACACGACCTCACCCCCGACAAGGTGCCGCCTACAGTGTCGCTATCCATCATCAACTCGCGCCTATTCCCCGTAAAATTCTACCGTCCCGGACGCGACTATCCAGACGTGATGCCGGAGCTTCTTATGTCCACCCCCTCCGCCATCGCCTTCGTGATGCGCGCCCCTGAACGCCGCCGCACTTTCCTATTCCGCGCGCAGTCATTCCCCGAGAAGGATCCAGAGACCGTGTTCGCATGGCGCGTCATCAGCGGACACTCCTCATGCGTGAAGATCACCGCCCCCACCGGCGAGACCCTCAACACTCCTGAACGCGGCTTCGCGCAGATCGAGATCGACCGCCTCTCCATCACAAGCCGTGTGGACGTCGCCTGCTTCGCGAAGTCGCGCGGCACCACGTTCGGCGCCCCGGCCATCATATCGTTCAATCCCGTCTCGCTCGAAAAGCGCGCCTACCGCGACGACGGACAGATCGACTACATCGACTACGAGAACAGGGCATACAACTACTGCGACCCGCGAATCGCCATGCCCCGCAACTGGAAGGACGTGTACGACTACTCGCCCGAAGGCAAACCGCTCGGCTTCACGCGCTACATCGCCAAGAAGGCCACGGCCTCGTTCACGCGCACAGGCGAGCGAATCGTTGAGAAGAACGAAGACGGCACGCCCAAGAAACTTGTGCGCGTACGCTACCTCATGCGAAAGACAGGCGACAACTTCCAGCCCTACGAGCTCACCTACACCGACGAAGGCGAGCCGTTTGACGCGAAGTGAGTAGTTCGTGGCCCGTGGTTCGTGATTCGTGGTTCATGGAACAAAGCCACGGCATTCACTTTGCAGGTTCCCAGCGAACGCCCTGGAGGCGCAGCGCGAAGCGACGCACGCCGTTGAAGCGGGTGTTGCGCTTTGACCAGTCGCGGTCGTTGCGGCAGTTGCGCAGATAGCTTGCAACGGCGACGACGCGCCCGCGGGTGTCGATGACGGGGCTGCCGCTGTTGCCCGCCGTGAACGCGGCGTCAACTTCGATCTCGGAGGGGCCAACGCCGAGGATGCGTCCGTTGATCTCGGTGATCACGCCTCGTCCATCGCTGTTGCCCAGCACAGTCACTCTTTCGCCCACACCCGGAAGGCCCGGACGCAACTCGAGAGCAGGACGCGCGGCGATCGCGAAGCGTGCGAGGTCGCGTCCAATAGCATACTCGCGCGCGCCGAGGGCAAGCGTTGTGCCGTCGAGCATCGTGGCGCGCACTACAGGACGATCCCGCACGACGTGCGCATTCGTGTATAGCCAAGTGCGGTTGCCCTCGCGCAGCACGAAACCGGTGGCGGCATTGGGACCGGAAACGACCACGGCAAGCATGTTCTTCGCGGTGTCGAATGCGTCATGTCGCTTGCTGCGGAAGGCCTCGCCGGAGAACAGTCCCGGGCCGTCGCCCCATTCCCAGCGGATGCTGCCGAAGATGTTCGAGACGGTGGCGCCGAAGTCGGCCGTGACCGCGGGTCTGCGCGGCGGAGGCGCAGGCTTGGCGCGCACGGGAACGGCGCCCATGCGCGCGGGCTGCTGCGCCGGCAAAGACGACGCAACGGCCAGCACGAGCGCCGTCAGCATGAAGAGGCGCTTCACGCCTTTGCCGGCGCGGCGGGCGCCGGTGCTGCGGGGGCTGCAGGAGCGGGAGTCGCGGCAGGACGCGGCGGCACCTTGAAGTCCTCGGGCTTGAAGTAGTGGGTCTTGTGCGTGTCGGCCGAGACGTTGGCGGCCAGAACGGCGACAGCGCTCTCGTATGCGAGCTCCGCAGGGCAGTTGAGCTTCTCGCCGTGGCGGCATGCCGCGAAGAAGTTCTCGAGATGCGGCATGTGGGCGGGCTTGTTCATCTCCACGCTGATGGGATTGCCATCGGAGAGAGCGGTGATGCGTGTATCTACTGACACGTCCTTGGGCGTGTCTTTCTTGAGCTTGTCGTCCGCGCCGGGAAGGATGAGGCCCTTGTCGATGAAGCCACGCCATTCTTCGTCAGTCCATTTGTTGATGGAATTGCCGAGGTCGCGCTGCACCGTGTTGCCGCGCGCAGTGATCTCGGCGATCGTGAGCGCTGCCTTCTCACCCATGAACTGCTCATAGAAGCCACCGCGAGCATTGGAGGAAAGCACCTGGTAGTAGGCCTCGTTCTTCGTGCCGTCGGGAAGAGTGAACTCGTAGATGCACATCACGCGGTCGTAGGCCTCGCGACGCGGCGTGAAGGCGTCCTTGCCGCCGATCGCGGTGACGCTGGAGGGCGGCACGCCCATCGCCCAGATGAACATGTCGATCTGATGCGAGCCGAGGTCCACCATCGAGCCGCCGCCGTGCTTGTAGAACCAGCGCCAGTTGAGGAACTGCTCGGGGTTCTTGTAGCCGTACTTGTCGAGCACGGACTGCTTCGGCGGCTTCTTGACGGTATTGAACGGCAGAAGGGAACGGTTCCACTGGGCGTATGCGTTCGTCACGCGGCCGAGCATCTGCGGGATGACATTTTCAAAGCAGTGGCGATAGCGGGGATTGGAACGGCGCTGGTGGCCAATCTGCAGAAGCTTGCCTGTCTCCTTCTGCACGCGGCACATCTCGGCGGCGAGCTCGAGGCGGTTTGACATCTCCTTCTCGCAGTACACGTGCTTGCCGGCGCGAAGGCAGGCGCAAGTGTGCTCGCAGTGCATCCAGTCGGGCGTGGCAACCACTACAGCGTCGATGTTCTTGTCCTCCTTCTCGAGCATTTCGCGGTAGTCTTCGTAGGTGTTCACCTCGTGCTTGTAGCCCTTGAAGAAACCCTTTGCACGCTGCTGCTCGAACTTCCAGATGTCGCATACTGCGCGCACCCGCACGCCAGGTATGCGCACGAGCGACTGCGAAAGCACCTTCGCCTCGGCTCCGAAGCCGATGATAGCCACGTTGATCTCGTCGTCCTTCGGCCCGATCGTAATGTCATCGGCGCGGAGGATGTTGAAGCTGGGCAGGAAAGTGGCCGCGGCTGCGGCGCCCTTCATGAATCCACGTCTGCTTGATTCCATTGTCATTTCCTCTTTCGGTTTTCGTTTACATTCGCGTGTAGCGCGGCCCGTCGCCGCCCTGGGGGAAGGTCCAGTCGATGTTCTCGAACGGACACTTGATCTTGCACGTCTTGCAGTGCAGGCAGTTAGAAAAGTCGATCTGCAGGTGCTCGCCCTCGCGGCGGTACACCTCGGCCGGGCAGAAGCGCGTGCATGGCGAGCCGTACGTCGCCTCGCACTCGGCGCACTTCGACGGATCGCGCAGCCGAAGGTGGCATGGCTGGTCCTCTTCATGCACGGTGCCGCTCATGAATACGTCGGTAAGACGGTCCGGCTGCGTGGGCGACGCCTCCACGTCGTTCGCCGCCTCGCGCTCGAGCGCGCCCTTCTCAAGCGGCTTCATCGCCTTCGCGTCGCCTTCGTCGCACCCCGGCACGCGGAAGTTCGGGAACTTGCCGCACGTCATCCACGCGAGGCCCGCCGCCATCACGCCGTACGGCATGCCCCAGGAGAACGACGCGCGCACGTTCCTCACACGCTCCATCTCCTTCCATCCGGTCGTGGACTTCAGAAGCTCGAAGTACTTTGGACCCGCCTCGCCCGAGCCCGCAAGCTCGCCGAGTATCGCGGCCGCCGCTGCCTGCGCGCTCTGGAACGCGATGTGCACGCCCTTGATGCGAAGGGAGTCCACCAACCCCGCGCCGTCGCCCACGATCAGGCACCCCGGCACGTATGGCGTGGGCACAGAGTAGAAGCCTCCCTCGGGAATCACCTTCGCGCCGTATGCCACGGACTTCCCGCCCTTGATGTGCGGCGCAACCGCACTAGACGACTTGAAGCGGCGGAAGAGCCTGAACGGATCGATCTCGGCGCGCGCGTAGTCGAGCGCGTACGCATAGCCCACCATCACCTGAGTCTCGGAGACGTGGTACACGAACCCGCCGCCGTACGTGTTGAAGTCGGCCGGCCAGCCGAACGTGTGCATCACCTCGCCAGCGGTCTGCGTGCCGGACGGAACCTCGATCAGCTCCTTGATTGCGATGGCGTATGTTGGCGGACGCACGCCCTGAAGCTTCTTTTCCGCGATCAGCTTGTCGGTGAGGATGCCGCAGCCGCCTTCCGCGAGAACCGTGACCTTCGCGCGTATCTCCTCCGACGCGAGATAGTTGCTCTTCTTGGCACCGTTCTTGTCGAGCCCCTTCTCGCCCGTGCGCGCGCCGACTATGCGCCCGTCCTTCTCGACGAGCTCCGTGACCGCGTAGCCAGTGTAAACCTCCGCGCCCTCCTTCTGCGCTATCTGCGCGAGATAGGCCGTCACCTTCGTGAGCGACACAACAGGGAAGTCCTTCGAGCTCATCAGCTGCGGCACCCAGGGAATCTTCACGGAGAAGCCGCGCGTCATGTTGCAGCGGAACGACTCCTTCACCACCTTCGCCTCGCACGGCAGCTTCGCCACCTCCTCGTCGGTGAGCAGCCCCTTGAAGCCGCTGGGATCCACAATGGCGCCGGAAAGGACATGCGAACCGGGCGAACGGCCTTTGTCAAGCACCACGACGCGCGGCTTCTCGCCGCTTGCCCTGCGCCTGAGCGCGATCGCGGTGGCAAGCCCGGCGGGCCCCGCACCTATGACAAGTATGTCTGTTTCAATCATCTGCCTATCTCCGAGTGACAGTCTATTTTACCATATTCCGCTGTGAATTGCGAGAACGGCTTGCAGAGCGGAGAACCTCGGGCGAGCGGGACGCCAGAAGCCCTGCGCCATGCAGCGTGAGAGTGGCATCTACGGTGAACGGCATTCCGCTATCCTTCAGCACCCACTTCGCGAAACCGCCCGTGGCCACAAGACGAAAGTCCGTGGAGAAGTTGTCGGCGAGCGTGCCCACTATCTCGCGCACCATCCCCCGGTAGCCCACGTACGCGCCGAAGCGCATCGCCTCCTCCGTGGACCTTCCGATGCGCGGGCACTTCCCGCCCAGCTTCATGCGCGGCAGCTTCGCCGTGCGCTCGTAGAGGTAGTCGCGCATCAGCGGAAACCCGGGCGCGATCACGCCGCCGCGCCACATGCGGTCTGCCGTGACTGCTGCCGCTGTGAACGCCGTTCCGAAGTCGCACACCACCACCGGCGCGCCGTAGCGGTCAACCGCCGCCGCGGCGTCGGCAAGGCGGTCCGCGCCGATCGTCTCGGGACGCGGATAGTCTAGCCGCAGCCCCAGCAGAGGCGGCGCCACCTGAGAGAAAAGCTCGTGCGTTATCGGCACGAAGGGGATTCCGAGCGTCTTCGCGAACCGCCGCCACGCGGCATCGGCCTTCGGCACCACAGAGAGGTAGGCCATTGCACACGCGCCGGCGGAGGCCAGCGCGCGCACCTTCGCGGATGCGCCCGCGAAACCGTCGTCGCAGTGCGCAACGCAGGTCACGCGGCCGCCGGACCATTTGCCGACGGCCGTGGAGGTGTTGCCTACGTCAACGACGACAAGCTTCATCGCAAGTCGCCCTGTTCTATTCAAGCGTATGGCGGCCAATGGACTCAAGATACTTGATGCAGTCGGCGGGGCGGTCGGTCTGGATCATCGTGGCGCCCTTGTCAAGACACCATCCCCAGGAGCCCTTGGCGTCGCCGCCATGCCCGCGCTCGTCGGTGTGACCGGCGCAGAGAGAGTCCCAGAGCGTGTTTATCCAGATGCGCGGGCCGGCTTTGTCCTTGGCAAGCGCATCAAGGACGTCGATGGGCTTCTCTGCCTTGAAGCAGAGCTCGTAGGCGATCGGCTTGCGGGCCTGGTTCTGCCAGTCGTTGAACTTCTCCATCGCGCCCTCGCGGTTGATCCAGATGATGGGCATGAAGCAGAGCGAGCCGTTCATCACGTCGTCCCAGCTCTTGCCGAACGTCTCCTTCACCTGCGCGGGCGACATCTCGCCCTTGAGGATCACGTACTTCTCCATGTTGTTGCGCTTCACGCATTCGAGGATCTCGGTGGGCCAGAAGCGGAACTTGTCGATGTTTATGAGGATCTTGCCGCGAGCGATCTCAAAGGCCTCTTCGAGGGAGAGCACCTCGTACTTCGTGACCTTGGCGTTCTTGCCGCCCTGGTTCTCCCTGAGATGGAGCTTCTTGATCTCGGCGAGAGTGTGGTCGGCCACCTTGCCCTTGCCTTCGGTGACGCGGTCGAGCTTGCGGTCGTGAAGAAGCACGAAACGTCCGTCCTTGGTGCGGCACACGTCGAGCTCCACGATGTCGGCGCCGTGGTTGATGGCGCCAACTATGGCGTCGCGCGAGTTCTCGGGGTAGTGGCGCCAGTCGCCGCGGTGCATGGTGACGAACACGTAGTTGCGGTCGTTGCCGTCGAGCTTGGCGCGGATCTTGTCGGCGCGGGTGGCGCCTTCGGCGGAGGCGCCGAACGCAAGCGCGGCGCACACGAGAGATAGCATGATCTTCTTCATTTGTCTTTTCCTCCTTGTGGGGTTGGCTTTATTCTATCAGATTCCGCCGTTGTGCGCAATCGGCTTGACGGCAACAACGCGGAATGTTGCCATCGTCGCCAGCATCCAGTTCCAGGGG
>CAMIVJ010000157.1 GCA_946401765.1 uncultured bacterium
TCTAAGTGGTCTGTATATATGGCCTATTTTATCAATAACATTATTAGCTCCATCGAAATTTCCTTTCCAGAGAATCCCAACCAAAACAATACCTATCAGTGCCACTATCCCGATTCCTATCAACAATTTTTTGCTCATTTTTATTTTTCCTTTCTTGTAGTTTAGATTCGTTTTAGATCATACTTGACTAGCGTCTGATTAGAAGTGAACAAACCTCTTGATCACTACGCGGCACTTCCCCTGTCACAGTAGGTGGGCTTGTGGAGACCATAAGAGATACGCTTGGAATGATTTTCACTCGAAACTCCTATAATTGGTTTTCAAAGCGGGCGAACAACCTTTAAACACATCATATGTAAGATTATTTTCCAAATGCCTGGGAAGCGACACATTCGTTAGACCACTACATCCCGAGAATGCAAATCGCCCTATACTCCTCACACTATCAGGGATAGTTATATCCGTGAGGCTTGTGCAACCTTGAAATGTTGACTTCTCGATACAGATAACATTGTCTTGCAACACCACCTGATTAAGGCCTGTACAACCTTGGAATGCTGATTCTCCTATTCTGACATTAGCTCTCGTTCTTGGAATAACTATTTTCGCAAGGCTTGTACAATCCTCGAACGCCGAATTGCCAATATTCGTCACTGTGTATGGCAGGGAAATATATGCGAGACTAGTACAACCTTTAAATGCAGAATTGCCAATGCTCGTCAAGGTTCCGGATGGCAAGGATATGCTTTCAAGACTAGAGCAATGAGCAAACAATTGATCTGCGATACTGGTGACATTCTTGGACATAGTGACGTTAACAATTCCAGAACACCAGAGAAACGCCCCCACACCTATGTCGGTAACATTGCCAAGGACAATTTCGCTCGTCATGTTACAACCAGAGAAAGCCCTATCACCAATGCTTCTAACGCCCTTAGGGATGGCCATGTCCTGCAAGGGGCATCCACCAAAAGCACCTCTTGCGATATGTTCCACGCCGCTTCCCAAAGTCACATGAGTTAACCTCGTGCAACCGCAAAAAGATCTCTCGCCAATATACTTTACGCCATTGCCTATAGTAACATCCCTCAAGGCGCCACATTCGTGGAAAGCCCAGTCACCGATGTACTTAACACTGTCGGGGATAATCACATCCACAATACTATGACTACCATAAAAAGCATACGGTCCAATACTTCTCACGCCCTCAGGGATTGTCACTCTCGTATTTTCCTTGTTACAAAAGAAAGCTCTCTCGCCGATGTCCAGAACTGGAACACCTCCGAACTCACGCGGTATCTCAAGACTGCCTGCGAAATCAGGTCCCTTGGTAATGACGATACCGTATTCCCAGGAGGATTCTCTATCTGGAGCTGTGTTTTGATTTGTATTCATTACGTCATGACCTCCCATTGCCCGCCCTTGCCGGGGCTGGTATGATGCCAACTGCGAGAATCTGTCAATCTGCGTTTCATCGTTTGCGGCAACATTATACCAAAATCTTACGCGTATTGGGGCATTCAAATGAGGAAGTTTCATCTCCAGTCGCATGACTTCGCGCGGGAGGCCTTGTCGTCATCTTCTGCGATGCCGGGACGGTAGAAATCCATCTCTGCGAAGTCAAGCGGCCCACAATGGTTCACGGTCACTTGATACTGCCCGTCTTCACTGGTGTAGCTGTCGTAGCCCGGAGAACCTTCATGCCCGTACTTGCACATCACAATCTTGTCAGGGACGGACGTTATGTCACTTCCCGCCTTGTAGATGGCCAGGCGGTATTTGCAGGCTTCAGGTTCACTCGCCCGTGCATCCAACTTTTCGCCCAGCAGATCAATCCTTCCACGAAAGGCACCGTCTTCCGTCACGAAACTCAGTATCGGACGCGACACGCCCCCGCGAAGCGAAGGATGCAGCGAGGCGATCTCTCGCGCGGTATGCTCTTCCCAAAGCGCGGCTTCCGCCGGCGTCAGCTCTGTTATCGACTCTAGGCGGACCGGCGTATCGTCCGTCACCCAGATTCCAACGGCATCATGCATGTAGCCTTGGCCTCCCATCTGGCTCCAATTGCGGAAAGTGCTTGACTCAGAAAGCCGCTTCACGGAATCTTCGCCCAGAAGCGAAGGTATCGCCGCCACAAATTCGTCCATTGTCCTGATCTTTGGAATGGGATAACGACGTTCGAACGGCAATTGCACATGTTCCGCTAGCGCCTTTGCGTCTCCTTCCGCCAACGCCTTCACGAAATGGCGGATCGACCAACGCACAGGATTCAAATAGGGGATCACCCACGATGGAACGTCGCACCTACCAGAATAGACCATCGCCGCAATACCTGCGATCGTCCCAATGGAGATCAACGCGATGCATACGATGACAGCAAATATGCGTCGTAGTTTCATTACGCGTTACTCCTCACTCGAAGTAGTTCTTTGCCAGCCAGTCGGCGTTTAGGAACTGGCGGGAGTCGGAGGTCTCGGACTTGACGCGGCCCTGCGAGAGGAAGACGGCGCGGTCGATCCACGCCAAGAGATCGAGACGATGCTCCACCATGAGGATCGCCCGCTTTGCGCCGTCCTTTGCGAAGCGATGCACGCGTTCCATGATGTCCTGCGCGGCCTTGGGCGAGAGCCCCGCCGTCGGTTCGTCGAGAAGATATAGCCGCTGCGGACGCATGAACACCATCGCAAGCGCAAGCGCCTGGCGCTGCCCACCCGAAAGCGAGCCCGCGCGCTGTGCAAGCTTGGGCCTCAGGAAGTCGAAAAGCTCCAGCATCTCGTCACGCGCGGCGGCGTACTCCATCTTCGCGAGGGACATCCCCGCGAGCATGAGATTCTCCTCCACTGTCTGGCCGGGGAAGATGTTGTCAGTCTGACGCAGATAGCCGATGCCAGCGCGGACCCGCTCCTCCACGGACTTGCCGGCAAGCGGCTCGCCGCCGAACGACACATTACCGTCCGTCAGCGGCAATGCGCCGATGATAGCCTTGAGAAGCGTCGATTTCCCGCAACCGTTGGGTCCCGCGAGCAACACCGACTCCCCTTCGCTTACGGAGAGATCGATCCCATTCAGCACCGGCCTGTCACCGTATCCGCAGGACAGGGTCTTGACTTCGAGCAGAAACTCGCTCATATCGCCATCCCTCCCGAAAGACCCATGTAGAGTTCGCGGACCGCCGGATTCTCCAGGACCTCCTTCTGCGTACCATGCGTGTGTACAGTTCCCTCATGCAGGAAGTAGATGTAGTCCGCAAGCTCGCGCACCACACCCATGTTGTGCTCAATGAGCGCGGTGGTCAGTTTCTGCTCCGCGACGAGCTGCTTGATGAGCGCGACCATCTTCTTCGTCATCGCCGGCGACAGCGCCGCCGTCGGCTCGTCGAGGAGCAGGATCGCCGGACGCAACGCGACGATCCGCGCGAGCGCGAGCAGCTTCTGCTGTCCGTACGAGAGCTCGCCCGCCGGCTCGTCAGCCTTGTCCGCAAGCCCCACGAACTCCAGCCACTTCATCGCGCGTTCGCGTCGGTCCCTCTCGCGCGCCTCGCGACGCCACCACGCGATCGTCGTCATGAGCGAATAGTCGCTCCTGTGCAGGAACGACACGGAGATGTTCTCGGCGACGGTGAGCGCGGGAAACACGCGCACGTCCTGGAAGAGCCGTCCGACGTGCCGCCGAGCGATCTTGTACGGCGGAAGGCCCGTCACGTCCGTTCCGTTCAGAATCACCTTGCCCGTATCGGGCGCGAGGTTGCCGCCGATGACGTGGAAGAGGGTCGTCTTGCCCGCGCCGTTCGGCCCGACAAGGGCGGTCACCTTGCCGAGGGAGACTGTAAGCGATACGTCGTGCAGCGCCTTGAACGCCCCGAAGCTCTTCGAGATGTTCTCCACCCGCAGTTCAACGGGATTGATAATACGCGGATCGCTATTTGACTGCATACGCACCCGCCAATCCCTTGGGTTTTGTGTAAACGATCACGACGAGCATCACGCCGTAGATGATCTCGCGCAGGTTCGCCGCGACAGCATCGGGCAGTCCCACGAACCGCAGCACTTCCGGCAAGATGATCATGAAGGCGACGCCCGCCATCGGGCCCTTGATGTTGCCGGAGCCACCGACAAGCAAGATGCAGGCGATGAAGATGGACTCCGCGAGCGTGAAGCTCGTCGGATCGATGTACGTGATGTAGCTCGCGAAGCACACGCCCGGCACCGCGGCGACCGCCGCCGAGAACACCATCGCGCGGATGTACTGTCCCTTCGGGCAGATGCCGAGCGTCTGCGCGGCCGCCTCGTCGTCGCGCAGCGCCTTGAGCGAGAGCGCGAACGGGCTCGTACAGACGAGGTGCATGAATCCCAGCACGGCGGTGAAGAGGACGAGCGTGAAGAGGAAATACGCCGGCACCGATTCGATGCCGAGCCCGAAGAACGACGGACGCGGGATGCCGGAGATGCCGTACGGTCCGCGCGTGAGGTCGGTCCAGTTGTAGAGCGTCACATAGACGATCATCTGGAATCCGATCGTCGCCAGCACGAACGCCTCGTTGCGGAAGCGGAGCGCAGCGTGTCCGAAGAGCCAGCCGACGAACGCGCAGAGGAGGATCGCCGCTGGAAGCGTCACAAAGAACGGAAGCCCCAGCTTGAGCGACAGGAGCGCGTATGCGTACGCGCCGAGTCCGTAGAACGCCGCCTGCGCCATTGTGAGGAGTCCGCCGAACCCGATCAGCAAGTTCGCCGAGAGCGCCAACATGCCGTATATGCCCAGCATTACGCCGATGTGGAAAAGGTAGTTCACTTCGCCTCCTCCAGTCTCTTGCTGACGCCGAACAATCCTTGCGGACGGAACAGCAGCACGAAGATCAGAACGCCGAATGTCACAAGATCAGTCCACCGCGCGGAGAACTGCCATACCGCAAGACTCTGCAGAATAGACAGAAGCATCGCCCCCGCGCCCCACGCCCAATAGCGGTCGTTTCCGCCAAAGAACACGGCGACCGAGCCGAGCAGGAGATAGTGCATCCCCACATGCGGATCCATCCCGATGTCCCATGAAATCAGCATGGCGGCAATCGCCACAAGAACGCCCCCGAGTGCCATCACCATCAGGCGAAGCCGAGCGAGCGGCAGACCGAGGACGGGCAGAAGTTCCGGCTCCTCGCCCATCGCCCACACGGCCTTGAACCACTTGCCGAAGCGCACGAGCGCGCCCACGGACGCGAACACGCCGATTCCAAGGAAGAACTGCAGAAGCTGGATGCGCGTGAAGCGGAGTTCTGCGAACGCGACGGACGGCTCCAGCTGGTTCGAGATCGTCTTCACCTCGTTGCCAAATGCAAGCGCGATCACGTTCTCCACAACGATCATCACACCGAGCGACGCGATCATCACCACGCCTGACGAGCAGCCCTTGCGGAAGAACGGACGATACACGGACCACTCAATCGCAAGTGCGAACAGGACGGACAGCGCAAGCGCACCGCACACAGCCGCCGCGAGCGGCATCTTCATCACGTCCGCGCACAGGTAGAACGCATAGCAGGAGAACACGAACTGCGCGCCCATCGCGATGTGAAACACCCGAAACGATCGATACACGAAGCCAAACCCGGCCGCGTAGAGCATCGCGACCGCGCCCTGGACGATTCCGTTTCCGAGAAGCTGGAGAAAAAGTTTCATTTTGTTGTCACGGCGAATATTATACCACAAACTCGCGGCGTATTGCGCTTAATCGGGTTAGGAAAAAGAGCCTTGTAATTTACGCCGCGCATCACAACTCAGCAATCTCAATTGCCCGAAGGATCAATCACCCACGGATTGTCATCTCTAGCCTGAAATGGCTGACCGCGCGCATCTCTAACGGACACAAGGAACACAACCACGAATAGGAGAACGACCCCGCTCGCCCATATCCACCACGGTGCTGTCTGAAGGAAGTTTGTGGCGATCGCGCCCCATTCCCTTGCTTTTGCGACTATAACATCCAAGGTGGATTCGCCGCTATTCTCGCGCTCATCTTCAAAGGCGGGCGTCGAGCCACCTGTAGGCATGCTATTTGAAGACGGTTGCGATGTTGCCTGTGAAAAGAACTTTGCTGAAAATGCGGAGAAATTGGATGCTTCAACACATTGCACGCCTTGTGCCTGCCACTTAGCCACATCAGGAACTCGTCCACTGCAAACAAGCAATATCATCCTTATGGTCACTTCTGGTTCCGTTCTTCGCAAATAATCGTTAACGGCTACAAGGTTACGCACTGCATTCCCCACATCGTCGCCAATCGAGACGGGCCATACCAACAATGCGGCCATATCATTGGCGAACGCATGCGGCACGAATCCACCTCCCAACGCTACATTTGGAAAATAGGTTATCCCCGGCGGCACATCCCCCATCCAACCAGAACCAGTAGCTGCCACCGTGTATGTTGGACCTCTTGCCGATTGAGCCACATACCCCGCAGCCTCCGCCGTCTGTCGTGCAAACTGCCTTTCAATTTCTTCCGTCTGTCTCCTAACTCTCTCTTCAATCTCTTGCGTCTGCCGTTTCACCCGTGCCTCAATCTCCGCCGTCTGACGCTCTATCTGCCGCGATATTTCAGCGGCTCTTGGTTGACTATACGTCACAACCGGTTGTCTGTAGGTTACGGCTGGTTGGCATGTGTACA
>CAMIVJ010000158.1 GCA_946401765.1 uncultured bacterium
ACAACGCACATCTCGGCACCTAGGACTGCCACCCCTACTGGAACAGTCACAACCGCTCCAACGTAAAACAACGCAAAGCCGCTTAATCCTATACACTCACCCATAGTCATGGGAAACCACGACTCACGAGATCCATGATTCCATGCGGCCTCTGTTGAAGGGAAGAATTCACCTCTCCTAGTCACAAACATATAGCATCCGCCCGACATCGAACAGCAAACGATGACAAGCAATGTCTTTGCGAATGTCTTTAGTTTGTCCATCATGTGGTTACTCAATTGCTGAGGAGCGCGGTGATTTCGCGGAGGGTGCGGTGGAAGTTTTCTTCGGTGCGTGGAAGTGTTGGTGCGAGAGATGCGAGAGGCTTCGCCTTGAGCGCGAGGCGCTCCTTCTCCGCATTGACCTTTATAGCAGCTTTGCGGTTGCCTGCGGAAACGACCTTCGCGAGATTTTCCGCCACCGCCTTCACGTGCGGCGCATACCAGTGGCGCGCAAGCTCGTACTGGTGGCTGCGACAGTAGCCGCAAGACGAATTCTCGAATAGCGTCTTCTCGAATAGCGGATTGCGGATCTTCTCTACGGCATCGAGGCGCTGGTACGACTCCCACAGCGAATAGTCCGTGTGAAGCGCAAGGATGTCCGCCATCTTTTCGCAGAGCGCGGCGATACGATTCGCGCTGGCAACAAGGTCAGTGGAAGATGTGATTCCGCTTCCGGCTGACTTTTTCCATTTGGTGAGGTCGCAGCCGAACTTCCACACGCGCAGGGCGATTGCGCGGTCGAGGACCATGCGCGCGATGTCGATGGCGTCACGCTGCACGAAAGGATCGTTCCACGGAACGCGCTGCAGAATCTCAAACGCAACCTCCGCCTCGGAGACGGGCTTCTCCCATTTCCCGATTAGCCCTCCAAGAACATTGGTGTTGCCCTCGCCGCCTATGCCTAGCACGGCTGTCGAGTAATTATTGCCCCAGTCGCGCAGCCACGATGCAGGCAGCACGGCTTTCCACGCAGCCTTCATCGCCTCGGCATTCGCGCCGTAGCGGCTAGTGCAGAGTTCGTCCAACACGTCGCCGTGCGGAATCGGCTTGTCGGCCCAGGCGTTCGCCGTGAAAAAGCGGAGCAAGAGAGTGTCGGTGTGGCTCGACTCCGGCCAGAAGATGTAGCCCTTGCAGAAGGGATCGTTCTGGACGAGCTTCTGCCGCTTTTCGATGAGCGGATAGTTCGCGCGCGCGTCAAGCGCCTTTTCGTACGCGAGAAAGATGGAATACGTGTACGGGAACTTGCCCATCACGCCCCAGTTCGTGAATATCCTGTTGCTGCGCGGCTCGTCCGCCTCGTAGTCCCAGATGATGTCGCGCTTGGGATCGAGTCGCGGGAGCAGCGCGCGCACTTCCTCGTTCTTCCACGTGCTGTAGAAATCCCACCCGGCGAGAAGCACCTTGGCGTCGGGATAGTCGCGGTGCGCACGCGCAAGAAACATGTCAAGCGCCTTGATCTTGAGGTCGAAGTTCTTCTGCCTGTCCTTGTAGCACATCCGCTCGCCGAGTCCAATGGTGTGGAGGAGACGCGGCTCGGGCGCGTCCTTGCCATACGCCTCGACAGCCGCCGTGGTCATTTTCCAGTATTCATCGGCCCACTTGGAATCGCGGATGTCCCAGACCTGTCCGTTGCGCTCACTGTACTGTCCGTTGGAAAGAGGGAGGAACGAGGGCTTCTTCTTCTCGAGGAAATCCTCTGGCGTGCGTGAATACCAGTGCGTCATCGTGCCGAAGTCCTCCGGCATCATCAGCCCGCGGTCGAAGGCGTACTTCTGGAGCCTGCGCCGCAGTTCGCCGCGATACTGGAGGCTCCAGAAGAGAGTACGGTCGTCATAGCCCCTGCCAGCGCCGGGGAGCGGCTTCGAGGGATCAGGATATTCGCATACGTCTGGGAACGTGCGCTGGAAGAGGTCGTCCTGCCCGATGCGTAGCATCAAAACGTTGAGACGGCGCTTGAGGGACCAGTCAATCTCCTTCTTCCAGTCCTCGGGCCCCCAATGCTCTGCCTGGAAGCGCGTGAGGCCGCGGTGCGCGAAGTAGCGAATGGCGCGGTACTCGTAGTGAGCCTCCTCATGGACGTCGAGGTTCGAGAGGTCGATCGAGTCGCGCTTAGGCACCACATCGCCGTCCCAGAACCAGTGGCATCCGCCGCGACGTTCAAGGAGATCATAGAGGCCGTACCATACGCTGCGCATGTTCGAGCCGGTGATGGTGACGCTTCCTCTGGGAGAACGGGCATCTTGACCGTTCGCGCCGTGAGCGGGCTGGGAGAGCGTTCCACTAAGAATCGTATACGCGTCGCGGCCGCTCTTCGACACCTTGGGGTCGATTGCGAACGTGACGAGCCCTTCTGGCGCGTCGCGTCCGGTGATCGCCTTGTGGTACTTGGCGAACTCCGCGTTCTGTAAATCAAATTCGCCGGCAACCGCTGCGAGAGCGGCACCGGCGAACACTGCACATAACAGTTTATTCATGTTCATTTGGCAGGAGTGGTTGGTTGTACGTTCTGCACTGCGGCCGCCTTCGGGGCGGCTTCGATGCCTGCGGGCTTCGGCACCGGCATAATGAGCAGCATCAGCCAGGCGACGATTCCTGTGACCAGTCCCACCATCGCGCCGATCTTGATCCAGTCGCTGAACTTTATGGGATGCTGGCCGTGCTTCTCGAGAAGGCCGGAGGCGACGATGTTGGCGGTGGAGCCCACCACGGTGATGTTGCCGCCGTAGCACGCGCCGAAGAGAAGCGCCCACCAGAGCACCGAGTACTCCGACGACATCTTCATCAGCTCCTGCACGACGGGGGTGAAGGCCGCCACGAACACGATGTTGTCCACAAACGCCGAGCCGAGCGACGAGATCAGCACCACGAGCGGGATCATTCCCGTGGGACCGCCCTTCACGTGCTGAGTGAGAGTGGTGGCAAGGTTGGCCGTGATGCCGTTTGTGCTGAGTGCGGCGGAGATCGTGAAGAGAAGCATGAAGAACAGCAGCGTCCACCACTCCACGTCGTGCTCCACGTACTGGCGGGCGCGCGATGGGCGGAGGATCATCAGAAGGCCCGCCATCACAAGAGGCGTCATGATGAGGAACGCATTGTGGTTCTCGGCGCCTTCGAGGCCGAGCAGGCCTTCAATCTGATGGTGGAAGGCGATCACGACGACAGTGGTGAGCAACACCACGAGGCCGGCCTTGTAGGGTATCTTCGCGGTCGGGCCAAGGCCCGTCTTGCGGTGCGCCTCCATCGCCTGCGACATTGCATGGATGTCCTTGCGGAACCAGAAGAGCGTGATCAGGAACGTGCAGATCAGCGAGACAAACGCAACGGGAGTTGCGCCCACGAGGAACTGCGAGAACGTGAAGCCGGCCTTGTTGCCGATGAAGATGCCCACGGGGTTGCCGAGCATCGTCGCCGAGGAGCCGATGTTGGTGGCCATCACGGCGATGAGCACGAACGGGTGCGGCCTGAGCTTCAGGGTCTCGCACACCTGGAAGACGAGCGCGAGCACGACGACGATGGACGACACTTCGTCCACCACCGACGCCATCATCGCCGACAGCACGCAGAGTATCGCTGTGAAAGACACTCCCGTCATCTTCTTCCTGCTGATGATCAGCTGGATCACCCATGTGAGGAAGCCAAGGTCTTTCAGCACGCCCACGATGATCATCATGCCCACCAGGAACAGGATGATGTCGAGCTCCGTGCCTATCAGCATCTGCTTTAGCGACATCGCCTTGCAGGCCACGAGCAGCGCCACGCCTATGAACGCCACGCCCACGCGGCGCTCCCAGAAGAGGAGCGTGGTGGAGATGACGGCCGAGAACACGGCGAGCGTGAGCGCCTGCGTTGCATTCGTCGCAAGCCCGGCCTCGAGCCCGCCGAATGTCACGCCGCAGATGATGAGAAGCTGAAGTATGAACTTAGGGTTGAAGAACTTTTTCATGGCGCCCGATCACTCTCTGAATATCTTGTTGAGGAATTCCGTTAGTTTCACGATACCCACGAGGCGGCCTTCGTCGCGAACGTAGCATTTGGAGCTCTTGTGCTTCATCATCTCGCAGGAGACCTGCACGGCGGGGCTGCCGGGGGAGACGACGGGATATCTTTCGTCCATTATCGTCGTGAGCGGTGTGCTGTGCTCGTTGTCGAGAACCTGCGCGAACGGCTCGAAGTCGAGGATAGAGGAATAGTCGTCCATCCAGAGGAAATGCTCCGGGATGCAGGCGCGGAGCAGCTTGTCGGCGCGCACCACGCCCTTGAGGTTTCCTGCTGTGTCGGTCACGGGCAGTTCAGAGACATGCTCCGATATGAGGGCGCTTATGCACGTCTGGAGAGTGCCGTCGTCGGGAAGCGCCCTGAAGTCGTTCGTCATTATGTCCGCCGCCGTGAGGAACCTGGGGAGATACGCCTTGCCGCTTTCGAGGAAGCGGAACACCTCTCCGGCGCTCATCATTCCTGCGAGCAGCTTGAGGTCCGCCGGGTCGTCGAGCATGGTTCCAAGCACACGAAGCACCTTCAGGTACAGCGCCGGGTCGTCGCGCGGGATGAGCATGAGGAACACGATGTGCACCTTGCCGTTGCCCTCGCCTGGCCACTCAATGCCGCGCTCGCTGGTGGCGACTGCGGCGTATGGCCGCTTCAGCCCTTCTATGCGCGCGTGAGGCACGGCAAGCCCGTCCATGATCACGGTTGAACCGCACGCCTCGCGGTCGAGGACGCTCTTCGCGAGCTCGTCCCCGCCAGGGAGCCCATGACGCTCGGCAAGCCCGGTCACAAGCGTCCGCACAATGTCGTCACGCGACATTTTGCCGCACTGCGGCAACACGTCCTCCAAACCGAAGAACGCAGTAAGTTTTAATTCTTCTTGTTTCACGGCAGAATAGTATACCGCTTTTACCCTTTATGTGCAATGGGAAAGTGGAAATGTTGCCAATGTTGCCAATATCCAGTTCCAATGACCAATTGGGCATTGGCAACATTGGAACTGGTAACACTAGCACATGGCAACATTCACAGCCGTTCTGCGGAATCGTCATTGCCGGCAGCCCGTTTCACAACCGACAACTGGAGATATATTCTATGACGCATAACTATACATGGCCACGTTTGATGATGATTGCAAGAACAGCAATGTCTGCAGGATTGACGCCTGGGATGCGTGAAGCCTGCGCAAGCGTCTCGGGCTTGTAGCGTTTCAGCTTCTCCCGGCTTTCATAACGCACGGCAGTGCATTTGTCGAGATCAAGCCAAGCGGGGAAGGAAATCTCCTCGTCACGTTTCGCCCGTGCGGCGGCAGCCTCCTCGCGCGCTATGTAGCCCGCATACCGGGCGCGTATCGACAACTGCTCAAGAACTTCCGGCGGGATTTTGCATGCTGCGGAATCCTTACCCACCTTCTCACTCACATGTTCATTGCAATTAGCCGGGTCCGTTGTATTGCTCGCGCTATTACTTTCACCTATTTCACAAAGGCGTTCTCGTCCATGTACTCCCGTAGCGACCTCTACCTCTATGTCATCCCCTTCTAGCCCAGGTGGCGGCATCGCGGTCAACTGCTTGAGAAGCTTTGGCGACGACTCGATTTCATCGATCATCTGCTTGAAGCGGCGCGTTTCGGCGCGGATGTCGGAAGGAAGCACGCCAATACGGTCGGCAGCGTTCGATAGGCGGTAGCGCGCATTGTCCTGGCGTAGTATCAGGCGACGCTCTGCTCGGCTTGTGAACATGCGGTACGGTTCGTCCGTGCCCTTGGTGACGAGATCGTCTATCAAGACGCCGATGTAGGCATCCTGCCGACTTAGCACGAGCGGCGCCTCGCCCTTCACGGCAAATGCGGCGTTGATTCCGGCCATGATGCCCTGTGCGGCGGCCTCTTCGTAGCCAGTGGTGCCATTTATCTGTCCGGCGAAGTAGAGTCCGCCAATCCGCTTCGACTCTAGCGTATGCTTCAATTCGCGCGCGTCAATGCCATCGTATTCAATTGCGTAGGCGTAGGCGAGAAACTCAGCATGCTCAAGACCGGGAACGGAATGGACAAGTCGTTCCTGAACATCTCGTGGCAGACTGTTCGAGAGGCCGTTGGGATATATGATCGTTCCGGCCCTGTCTTCTGGCTCTAGCATCACATGGTGGCCAGGCGCGTCTGGGAAACGTACAATCTTGTCCTCAATCGAAGGACAGTATCTCACGCCCGTCCCGCTTATCGCACCTCCGTAAAGCGCACTTCGGTCGAGATTCGAGCGAATGATTTCGTGTGTTTCCGCTGTTGTGTGCGTTGCCCAACAGGACATCATCGGCTCGTTCAACGGCCATGGCGCCCCTTCTTGCGCCCACACATCATCGTCTGAAGAACGTTGTTCATAAGCCTGTTTCCACGTGGAAACACTGTTATACATCTTCAAGGCGGCATTTTGAACATCCGTGACGCCGTGTTCTACGACTGTGGTTGCGTCGCTCTTGGTCGGCTGCTCATCACCACATTCGCTGCACGCACCTCGTTGGATCCCCAAACCTGTTCCGCCGCCCGTCCGCATATCCACGGGACAACCACACCCATCAGCTACGCCCTTCCCATCATCCTGTTTCCACGTGGAAACAGCCCCGCCCGGCGACCTG
>CAMIVJ010000159.1 GCA_946401765.1 uncultured bacterium
AGCGCGAAGTCGCATTTCAAGCCCGTATATTGGTCCACGGGACATTTCAGAAGCGACGAGCGCGCATAGCGCGAAGTCGCATTTCAAGCCCGTATATTGGTCCACGGGACATTTCAGAAGCGCGAACGCCGAATTCTCTACGCTGGGCTACTACGTTCGTGCCGACCATCCTGCGCTGCGCGGATTCCCGACGGAGGACTGGGCCGACTGGCAGTGGTACAATCTCGTGGAAGAAGGCGTGAAGTACGGCATCGCCGATCTGGTAGGGTCACGCGTCCCGCGTGACCGCGGACGCGCGGGACGCGCGTCCCTACCATGCATCGACCCGATCGTCATGCCTGTTCCAGATCTTCACTACTCTACGCCGATGGGGATGCTCTTCGAGCTGAAGGTCGGCGAAGGACGCCTCATGGTGTGCGGACTTAATCTCTCAGACAATACGCTGCCAGAAGTCTGCGCGATCAGGAAGAGCATTCTCTCGTACATGGAGTCGAAGGATTTCAATCCAGCGGTCTCTGTTGAAGTCGAAAAATTCAAGGAGGCGTTCGCACCGCAGGCAATGGCTTCAAAACTCCGTCCGGCGCAGTTCCGCGATGCGCCCGTGTACATCGCGGCGGCGGTGGAGTTGGATGAGACGGAAAGGAGCGTGGGATGGAAGAAGTCGCTTGACTGGGCGGACATGAAACAGGGCGGATATGACATCTCCGGCAAAGGTCACTGGGGCACATGGCGCGATGGCACAGGTTCGTTTTGGCATGGACAGAGCCTCACAGTGACGCTTACAGGAACGAAGCCTGTGAACGGAACGCTGTGGGTGCGCTTCCGCGATCCCAACCGCAACAACCGCACGGGGCGTGGCACATGCGAGGGGCGTCCGTTTATGGTCCCGAAGCATCAGAACGCAAAGGACGGCATCTGGTGGGCCAAGCTGCCCGTGATGCGCGAAGATGCACTAGACGGCAAGATCGAGATGACGTGCGAGGCGATCACGGGGCCCAACCTCATGATCGACCGCGTCGTGTTGATGGCGGACAAGTGAGTCAATAAGGCAATGGAGGACTCTTCCAGTCAGAAAGTTAGCACCTAAGTCGGTATTAGTGTACTTAGGTGCTAAAAAATCTGATGCCGAAAATTAGCACCTAAATTAAGACTTCTTACTTAGGTGCTAAAAGTTGTTGGCGTAGTGGATAAAAAATGCTATAATACCCCCGTTTTACGCCATATAAGGAGAAGTAGATGTTTTTTGGCAGACAGGATTTACTTGACGAGATGTCCTTGCTTTGGACCAAACGTGTGTCGTCGCTCGTCACATGTCGTGGTCGTCGTCGTATCGGGAAAAGCACGCTGATAAAGCATTTTGCCGAGCTTTCGCATGCACGTTTCATCAAGATTGAAGGGCTCAAGCCCCGCAAGGAATATGGCAACATTGACGAGCTTCGGACCTTCGCCTCGCAACTTGCAGCTCAGACGGGATGTGAGCGGACGCCGCCAGAGGATTGGCTGAGCGCGTTCATCAGGTTGGGGAAGGAAATTCGCCCCACTGAAAAGACGGTGGTACTTCTCGACGAGATTTCATGGCTAGGCTATTATGACCCGACTTTCGCCGATACCATTAAAATCGCATGGGACAATTATTGGAAGGCGAACGACAGGTTGATTTTGGTTCTGTGCGGCAGTGTTTCAAGCTGGATCAAGGACAACATAATCGACAACGGCGAGTTCGTCGGACGGCGCTCTTTGGATCTTGTCGTCAATGAACTGCCGCTTTCGGATTGCGTCGGTTTTTGGGGGAGTCATGCCGAGCGGATGTCGCCAACGGAGATATTTGACGTGCTCTCAGTCACGGGCGGCGTACCTCGCTATTTGGAAGAGGTGAGCCCGTCGCTTTCCTCTGCGGAAAACATCCGCAGGCTTTGCTTTAGCCCCAAGGGGGTGCTGCGGGAGGATTTTGACGACATGTTCAACGATGTAATCACGAACCAGCCGCGTTTCACATGCGAAGTCCTGCGCACGCTTGTAAACGGGAGGCGGAATGTCTCGGAGATTGCGTCTGCGCTTGGAATCGAAAAGGGCGGTCGCCTCTCGGACGCGCTGAAACGCCTGGAGGAATCCGGTTTCGTCGCCTGTGATGCGTCGTGCGACCCGGAGACCGGCGAGGAAATCCGTGAGAGGGCGTATCGGATCAAGGACAATTATTCTCGCTTCTACCTGAAGTACGTCGAACCGTCAAAAGGTGCGATAGACGGTGGTGCGTTCGACTTCGGGGGACTTGAACGTCTGGACGGCTGGAGCAGCATTATGGGACTCCAGTTTGAGAATCTCATCGTCAACAATTTCCGCAAACTCCTGCCGAAGCTGCATCTCTCAGGTGCGCTCATCACATCGGCGGCGCCTTACCGCAAGGTCGGACGCAAGGGCGAATGCTGCCAGATCGACCTTCTGCTGCAGGCGAAACGCTTTGTTTACATTGTGGAAGTCAAGCGCCAGCGGGAAATAGGAAGTGAAGTCATTGATGAGGTTGAGCAGAAGCGCAGGCGATTGAAACTGCCGTCTGGCGTCACGGCTAGAACAGCCCTTGTGTATGACGGGCATCTCGTCCCCTCGGTGGAGGCGGAAGGCTATTTTGATTCCATCATTGAGGCGAAGACTCTGTTGCGTTAATCGGCATGTCTCTAGGAGCAGAAGGTGGTAATGAAAGCAAGCAAGGCAAAGATCGGAAATTTTCAGGTAAAGGTCAAGCGTGAGAAGATCGCGATCAAGACATATCCGGTGGGCGAACCGGAGAAGAACCCCATGTTCTTCGAGAAGCGGGTTTATCAGGGATCGTGCGGCAAGGTGTATCCCGTGCCGTTCATCGACAAGGTGTACGACACGCCGTCGATGAAGAAGTACGACGGGGTGACGCTCGAGAACGAGTACGTGCGACTCGTGCTCCTGCCAGAACTCGGCGGACGCATCTACATCGCCCAGGACAAGAAGAACGGGAACTACGACTTCTTCTACCGAAACGACGTGATCAAGCCGGCGCTCGTCGGTCTTGCCGGTCCGTGGATATCAGGCGGCGTAGAATTCAACTGGCCGCAGCATCACCGTCCCGCCACGTTTATGCCCACTCAAGTCAGGATCGAAAAAAGCAAAGACGGCAGCGTGACGGTGTGGATGAGCGACCACGATCCGTTGACGCGCATGAAGGGCATGCATGGCATCTGCCTCAGGCCGGGCAGCTGTCTCGTCGAGCTGAAGGCACGGCTCTACAACCGCACGCCATTTACGCAGACGTTCCTGTGGTGGGCCAACGTCGCCGCCCGCGTTCACGACAAGTATGAGAGCTTCTTCCCGCCGGACGTCGAGTACGTCGCGGATCACGCCGTGCGCGCAATGACCACCTTCCCCGAATCCACCGGCATCTACTACGGCGTCGACTACGGAAGTCGCGCCAACACCTCCAACCTTTCAACTCTTCAACCTTTCAACTCTTCCAACCTTTGTTGGTACAGGAACATCCCCGTGCCGACCTCGTACATGATATGCGCGACGAAGTACGATTTCTTCGGCGGCTACGACCACGCGGCGCAGGGCGGATTCGTCCATGTGGCCGACCGCCACATCGCACCCGGCAAGAAGCAGTGGACGTGGGGCAACCATCCGTTTGGCTACGCATGGGACCGCGAACTGACAGACGGCAGCGGCCCTTACATAGAACTGATGGCCGGCGTCTATACCGACAACCAGCCCGACTTCACGTACCTGATGCCGTACGAGACGAAGACGTTCTCGCAGTACTGGTGGCCATACCAGAAGATCGGCGTGCCGCAGAACGCAAACAAGGATGCGGCAGTGCGATTCGCCAAGGATTCGATAGGCGTTGCCGTGTCGCGTCCGATGAAGGGCGCCACGATTCGCGTGATGCGCGACGGAAAGGTCGCGAAGGAGATCAAGGTCGATTTATCGCCGGAGAAGCCTTGGATCGCGGTGGTCGCGGGGCGACCGCCCTACCAAGGGGATGCGGTTGTGCTTTTGGACGCGGATGGAAGTGAAGTGATACGCTGTGAGTTGGCGGCGAAGAAGAAGCAACGCAAACTCGAAGAAATCAAGGACAAACGTCCCGTCGCGACGGAGCCGCCTGCGCCAAAGGACGTCGCAAGCGCCGACGAACTGTTCCTCACTGCCGAGCATCTTGATCAGTACCGTCATCCCACACGCGCGCCAGAGGCGTACCTCGACGAGCTTCTGAGGCGCGATCCGGGAGATTGCCGCGCACACATTCTCTACGGCAAGCGGCTTCTCTCGCGTGGGTTGTTTACGGAAGCGAAAGATCACTTTGCGGCGGCCGTCGCGCGGCTCACGTTCAGGCATCCGAATCCATATACCGGCGAGGCGCACTACTATCTCGGTCTTGCGCTAGATTTCCTCGGCGAGACAGATCGTGCCTATGACGCCTACTACAAGGCCACATGGGACGGTGCATGGAAATCGCCTGCCGAAACGCGCCTAGCGATGATCGACATGCGGCGCGGCGAAAGCTCGCGTTTCGCATCTCAGGTCTCCAGTCCGAAAAAGGGACTGTCGCTTTCCAGTCCAGACATGGCTCTTGATGCGGCGTATGATCTGATCGAGATGGGGCAGAAGGATGAGGCGAGGGAACTGCTGGAGCAATATCTGAAGGCGGGTACGCGCGTCGCGGGCGAAAGCGACCTAATGGTGAAGTATGTGCAGGAGTGGCTGACGGCGGGCACGCGAGACGCGTGCCCCTACCAAACCGACACAACGGTAGGGTCACGCGTCCCGCGTGACCGCAAACGGCAAGCGAAGGGATGCCCGACGGGCCGGGAATCGCCGGACTGGTTCTTCCCGTCGAGGTTGTGGGACTATCGAGTGCTGCGCGACCTTTGGGATAGGGGCGACAGGTCGCGCAATGTCGCGTACGGGCTCGGGAATTTCCTCTACGACCGCAAACGGCACGAGGAAGCGCTTGAAATGTGGAAGGCCGCAGTCAAGGCAGATCCGTCATTCCCTACAGCGTGGCGCAACCTCGGCATGGCGCTCTGGAACGTGCGGCGCGACGCGAAGGGCGCGATGGCGGCGTACAGGAAGGCGATGAAGGCGGACTCCACGGATGCGCGTCTCGTCGCTGAGTACGACCAGCTCTGCGAGAAGTGCAAGGTGCCGAGCGCCGAGCGGCTGAAGTTCCTCGAAGGGAAGTCCGCGCTCGTCGCCACGCGCGACGACGCGACGGTGCAGTACGTGACATGCCTGAACGACATGGGCCGTCATGAAGACGCGCTCAAGGTGCTCGCCTCGCGCAGGTTTCATCCGTGGGAGGGCGGCGAAGGCAAGGTGCTTGCGCAATACACGCGCGCCCATCTGGCGTTGGGATTTGCGGCGCTGGCGGGCGCGCGGGACGCGCGCCCCTGCCAAACAGACGCGTCGGTAGGGTCACGCGTCCCGCGTGACCGTAAATGCCAGATTGCCCTCGAACATGCCGAGAAGGCGTTTGACACGCCGGAGAACCTCGGCGAGGCTTATCACCTTCTGCAGGCGAAGGCCGATGTCAACTATCTTCGCGGCATGGCGCTTCGAGGCCTTGGACGCGAGAATGAGGCAAAGATCGCGTTCACGGCCGCAGCCGAGGAGGCGGGCGACTTCCAGGCGATGGCCGTGACGGAGTATTCCGAGCTTTCCTACTATCGCGGACTCGCCCTCGCGGCGCTCGGACGGAAGAAAGAAGCGAAGGCGCTCTTCAGAGGGATGAAGGCGTTTGCCGAGAAGGGACTGAAGGCGCCGTTCAAGATAGACTACTTTGCGACATCGCTTCCGCTGCTGCTCATATTCGACGACGATCTTGAAGCTGTCAAGAACGAGCGCATGAAAACGATTGCCGCTCTTGCGGAGAAAGGAATGGCCAATGTCTAGAGCAAGACTGATGATGATATGCCTTGTGGCGGCGATGGGCGGACTGCTCTTCGGCTACGACTGGGTTGTGATCGGCGGAGCGAAGCCGTTCTACGAGCCGTTCTTCGGGTTGGATGATCCGTCGAAGGCGTGGGAGGCGGGATTCGCGATGAGTTCCGCAGTGCTGGGGTGCATTGGCGGCGCGGTGGGCCTTGGATGGTTGCCGGACCACTTTGGGCGCAAGCCGTCTTTGATTCTTTCGGCAGTGCTGTTCACTGTGAGCGCGATCTGGACTGCATTCGCAGGCGGGTATGCGTCGTTCGTTGCAGCGCGCATTCTGGGCGGCCTCGGCATCGGTCTTGCCTCTAACGTGTCGCCCGTATACATCGCCGAAGTCTCGCCGCCCGAATCGCGCGGGAGACTTGTCTCCGTGAACCAGCTCACGATCGTCCTTGGCATCATCTTCGCGCAGCTTGCGAACTACATAGTCTTCCGCATGGCGCCATCCGACGTTTCCTGGCGCATCATGTTCGGTGCTGAGGCCGTACCGGCGGCGCTCTTCCTTGTGCTCGCCTTCTTCATCCCCGAGAGTCCGCGGTGGAGAGCCACACAAGTAGAACTGGCGCCCCGCCCGATCACGAATGCCACACCGGGAGAACGGACTTCTAGCCCGTTCATCGGCGTCCTCGCCCTTGGCGTGTTCCTCGCGGCGTTCCAGCAGTGGTGTGGAATCAACGTGGTGTTCAACTACGCGGAGGAGATAT
>CAMIVJ010000160.1 GCA_946401765.1 uncultured bacterium
GTCGTCCAGCTGCGGGCGGACCATGTGGTGAACGCGCTCGGCCCCTCAATCGGACGCATCGCGTTCCATATCGTGATCTGGTAGTAGAGGAAGCCGTCCGGACGCATCCGCGTGGTCATTGCGCCCATCAAAAGCCGCCCTTCTATCGCCTCGTGCTCCACGAACATGTTCGCGTGAGGCGCGTGCGGCCCGCAGCAGATGTACCACCACACCTGCCGCCCCTCGGCGCGCGCCTTCGCGGCCTTCTCCGGAACGAAGCGCGGCGTGAGCGGCGTGAACCAGTCCATGCACCCCAGCTCCGTTCCCACGCCGTACTCGTGGTCGTACGCAGTCGTGAAGATCGGCACGCCGGGGAATTCGGCCTTCAGAACCTCCACGGAGCGGCGTATCTGCGCGAAAAGATGCTTCGGCGCCTCGTCGCATCCGTAGATGTACGCGTATTTTTCAAGGCCTAGCTCCTTCGCGCGGCGCCAGTTGGCCTTCAGGCGCGGCAGCGTCTTCGCGCGCCACTCCGCCTCGGCGTTGGGGTTTGTGCCCATGGGGCCCCAGTAGCCGAGGTTGAAGTATCCGGGGCGGCCCTGCTCATTGAGGCGGGAAAGCACATCGAAGCGGGGCTGGCCGCCTCTGCCGTCGTCATTGTGGTAGAGATTGTCCATCGTGATGTAGTAGTCGGCAAGGAAGTCGCCCCATTCGAGCCTATGCCGGCTCCAGACGTTCACGGGCGATTCGGGGCTTTCACGCACGCGGCGCGCCGCCTCAAGGCCGCCCTTCTGCTCAAGCTGCGTGTTGGGAGCCGGCGCGAAAGTTATCGCGAGCGGCAGAGGGCTCTTCGCGGGCACAGAGAAGTTGTTCACGCGCACGGTGAAAGGCACCTTCACAGAGGACACATTGTCGGCCGAGACCACGAGCTCGCCGGAATAGAGGCCCGCAGGCTGGTCCGCCGGACACGTCACTCGCACCCAGAAGCTCTGCGCGTCGCGTCCCTTGACGTCCGTGGCGTGCAGATATTCGAGAATGGAATCCGGCCACCAGCCTAGAGACGGCTTCTCCAGCTTGCGGCAGTATCCTACGGCGTTTTTGCAGCTCACCGCATGGCCCACCTTGTACGGCGGCGGGTTCGTGGTCTCCACATAGCCAGTCACCACGCAGGCGACGCTGGAAGCTGGCAGCACATAGCCGCCCTTCTCCATGTTCTTCAGAGTCGAACACTCAACGCGCACGTTCTTCAGGTCCGCGTCGCCCGGTGCCACTATGATCTGCAGGCTCTCCTTCTCGCGGCGCGCGAGGCGGATGTGGGCGCGCACTGCAGGATCGGCAGAGAATGCGGCACGCGGGCGCACCTTCGTCATCGACGAGGCCACGCCCACGCACATGCGCGTCGTATCCTGTCCGGCCCGCGTGCATGCGTCGCGGAATCGCCAGTAGCTTTCGTCGTGCTCTCTATCGCCGCGCATCGCGGCGCACTCGCGCTCCGCCTCAGCAACACGAGCCGACATCATCGGCAGTATGTCGCGCGAAACGCCCCGTCCTTCCGGCTCTGGCGCGGGTTCTCCCGGCTTGAGCAGCGTCACGCGGTCGAGGTACACGTCGAACGCGAACGGCTTGTCGGTGAAGAAATGCACTCGCGCGATCTCCTTCGGGTTCGTCGTCTTGGGCCATTTTTTGAGCGGCACTATCCACTGCATGTACCCATGCGAGGGCAGGCGAGTGGTCGCATGAAGGCCGTTCTGTATGCGGCCTTCCGCGCCGGCGATGAACGTGGAGAAGGAGGCGCCGCCTTCGGCGAGATTGACGATGTCCACGGCCATGCGGTCGTATTTCGTCCAGTCTGCAACAGATGTCTCCAGCGTGAAGCTGGGCCATTCGTCAAGGCCCTGCCGCCATGGCGTGCACGTCCAGTGGAGCGCATTTGTGCCGTGCGTCGAGTAGCGGCTTTCCACGGCAAACGAACGGCTTGAGTTCTTGCCGTTTGGCGCACAGGCGATCTCCTGCTGCGTCTCGAAGTCAAAGAGCGTCACGGCGCCGTGTGCCGCCAGCGCGCATGCAGCCAGTGCAGAAATGAATGCCGATTTCATGATGTCTCCTCCATGTGCCATTATGATACCATTTTCTATTCGCCTTTTCAACGGAGCAGCAGAACCGTGGCGGGCGACACCTTCGAGACGAGCGAATAGTTGCGCGCCACGACCGCGCCTGAGGCGTTGTACGCCACGAACGACACGCAGTTAGGCTCGCCTTCGCAGGCGGTGAGCGCGCCCGGCGGAATGACGGCGCTGAACTCCCCTCCCGCCACGGGAACGCGCTCCGCCACGCGAATGCCGTTCACGTAGCATGAAACCGATGCGACTGCGGCGTTTCCGCACGCAAACCGCGCGCGCAGCGTCCGCCCCGAATAGACCGTGCCGTTCGAGTTCAGCCCGTCGAACGCAATCGGCAGCGCCGCCGCGCTTGAGCTGCTCGATGCGGCCCGTGTTGGCGATGTCGCCAGCCACCAGCACCCCGTCGGCGCCGCCGTCGCGAAAATACGCGAGCGCCTTGAGGAAGGTGTCTTCGTCGCCAGGGCGCTCAAGGTGCACGTCGCTCAATACGCCGAACGTCACGTTCGGCGCGCCGCCCGCGCGGCCCGCGAAGGCTCGCGCGCTTGCCGCCGCGGCCGCATTGGCGATGAACGCCCTTCTCGATAGATTGAACATCTTTTTTTCTCCATTTCTTCGACACGTCTATTATCCCATATCCACGCGCATGAGACAAGCGGATTATGCAAAACGTGCCGAAGATGTCGGGATTCACGAATAGGAGTAACCGACGCCGTGTACCGTGCGGATCGCGGACGCGTCGCCGCCCACCCGCTCAAGCTTGCGGCGCAGGTTCACAAGATGCTGGTCAAGCGTCCGCGTGGTGCCGTAGTACGACGTTCCCCACACTACGTCAAGCAGCGTGTCGCGCGACATAACCTCGCCTCTATGCTCCGCAAGAGCCCGCATGAGGCGCATCTCCAGCTCAGTCACCGCAGCCGATCCCGCACGCCCCTCCAGCGTGTACCGCCTAACGCTCGCCATCGCCCCGCAGAACTCGAAATCCGCACCTGCCGCCAAAGCCGGCACTTCGGACTCTCCTGTTCGCCTGAGCAGCGCAGCAACCCTCGCCAGCAGTTCCCTAGCCCCAAACGGCTTCGTCACGTAGTCGTCCGCGCCAAGCTCCAGCCCCA
This sequence comes from uncultured bacterium, assembly GCA_946401765.1. Taxonomy (GTDB): domain Bacteria; phylum Verrucomicrobiota; class Kiritimatiellia; order RFP12; family UBA1067; genus RUG572. The sequence continues at coordinate 3,209 of CAMIVJ010000160.1, forward strand.
CCACCTTGTCAATCTCCTCGCCCTTTGCGGAAAGCATCAGCACGGCCACACGCCCCTCCGACGCACGTATCTCGCGGCAGACGTCATATCCGCTCTTTCCAGGCATCATCACATCCAGCACCACAAGGTCGAACGGCTTCTCCGCGCCTCGCCACGCCGCAAGCGCAGCCGTGCCGTCCGCAGCCGTCTTCACTTCATAACCCTCCCCGCAGAGAAGGTCTCTGACCGTGTCGCGGATGTCCGCGTCATCCTCGGCAACGAGTATTCTCTTCATCTTCAGCCTCCAAAACTCAACCTGAACTCGGCTCCACCTCCGTCGCGGGCGGCGCAGACAAGCCTTCCGCCCATTCCCTCCGCGAGCCTGCGGGCAATGGAGAGCCCAAGACCGCTTCCCGAAGACTTCGCGGCGAGCGAGTCGTCACATCTGTAGAACCTTTCGAACACGCGCTCCCTGTCTCGTCCGGGAACGCCCGGCCCCCTGTCTGCCACGACGATCGTGCCATCGGCCGTAACGGAGACGTCCAGTCGCCCTCCGCACGCCGCGTATTTGACGGCGTTGTCGATCAGGTTGACCACTATCTGGCTTACGGCGTCCGCATCGACCCGGCGCACGACCGGCTCTACGCATAGCTCTACAGAAAGCTCCATCCCCGCAGCCGCCACACGAGAGCGCTGCGACTCCGCCGCATCGCGCGCCACGGCGTTCAGATCGGCGTCGGCAAAGTCGTACTTCCTGCGGTTCTGCTCAAGCCGCCCGAAGTCAAGCACGTTGTCAACCAAGCGCGAAAGCCGCGACGACTCCCTTGAGATGACGCCCAGATAGCGCGCCCGCGCCTCGTCGTCCTTCGCGCGTCCTTCGCTCAGCATGTCGGCGCAGAGGCGTATCGACGTGAGCGGCGTCTTCAGCTCGTGCGAGACGTTGGACACGAAGGACGTCTTGCGCTCGGAATCGAGCCGTTCACGGCGTGCTTCTACTACAAGCATAGCCGTGCCAGCGGCGAGAAGCGCAAGCAGAAGCAGGCCAACTGCCACCACCAAGAACGCCATAAAGCCTCCCGCGCGCTCCTCCGGCCCGGTGACACGCCACAGAGCGAGCGAACGATGCGGCAGCACGGACGAAAGCGGGAACACGACTTCAGGCGCCTCCTTTTCCGGCGTGGCACCGGTCTTGAACAGCGCTTTGCCCGCGCCGTCACGCAGTTCAAGCGTGAAAGCGCCTCCGGCAGCGTCGTGCAGGGCCGACGGGAACTCCGCGAGAAACGCGACCGTCTCCAGCTCCGCGCCTACCACGCTCCCGTCCGCCGCCCTGCGCCAGCCAACGAACGAAAGCCTGTCCCCCTCGAACCACGACCGCCATTCGACGCAATCTCCCGCCCCCTTGAACCCCTCGTCGAAGAGCGTCACGTACCGCGCGAGGAAACGCCGCTCCTCCTGGGTGGCGCCGCGGTCGTCCGGGAATACAACGCCGCGCCCCGCAACCCAGCGGAACGCATTGCGCACATACGGCTCGCGGCGCGACATCTCCGCCAGAGCGGCGGCGGACGGCCTCGCGGCCACGGACGCCACCGCCGTCTCAGCCGAGTGCTTCGCCCGCTCCACGCAGGCGGCAAGCCGCGCCTCCACGCGACTCCCCACAAGCGCAGCCTCGTGCGCCGCCGCTCGCTCGAACATCCGCCTGGCCTCGCCGCGGAACGACCATGCCGCCGCCCACGCAAGAACGAGCGCGGGGACGGCAAGCATGGCCACTGCGGCCGGCTGGCGGAATCTTCGATTCATTTCGACTTGTCAAACTGCTGGTTACGAAGCTGGAAGCTTGATGTCTTCATCTTCTTGCGCTCGGCGGCGTCATACGAGCCGCTGTTCATGTTTCTGACGTTCTCCATCTGCATATAGGCGTCGGCGGCAAGGATTCTGTCCCTCCCTATAACGCGCTGAACATCCCTAGAATTGGCGCTGTTCAGCTCAAGAAGATTCTGCGCCGCCTCAAAATCGCCGCGGTCGGCAAGCCTGAGCGCCTCTTCGGTGCGCATCGCGTTCTCGTTAAGCGCACGCTCGCGCAGCACGCTCTTGTTCACGCTTGCCGCCACTGCCGCAGGATCAGCCGAATACGTCACGGTTCCAACGCCCGTCACGGTCTTGGAAGCCTCGTTCTTCGGATCGACGTAGGTGACCTCGGCCTTGGCGATCTCGCGCGCGGAGCCAACCGCGCCAGGCGCTGCGTCGCACTTGACGATCACGTACTTCTCCTGCCCGCCGTAGAGCTGGTTGAGGTCGATGGATACGACGCCGTCAAGGATGCGCCCGTCGCGCCCAATCAGCGCCACCGGCGTGAAGCCGGTGCGGAAATGGACCTTCAGCGCTACGCGCGTCGCGGCCACTGACAGCACGTCGCCGAGCTCGCCCGAGAAGATGCGCGGCAGGTCGTTGGACTTCTCAACGAAGTAGCTGTTGCCGTCCGACTTCTGCGAGAGGCGCGTCATGAGATCCTCGTTGTAGTCAACGCCGAGCCCGACCGTGGAGACCGCGATGCCGTCCTTCATCAGCAGCGCACCGTAGCGGCCCAGCTCCTCGGCTGAAGACGGGCCGACGTTGGCCTGTCCGTCAGAGAGCAGCAGCACGCGGCTTATCTCGCACTTGCCCTTGAACTTCCTGAGCTCCGCGGCACCAGCCGCAACGCCGGCGAAGAGAGCAGTGCATCCTCTGGGCTCGATCGACTTGATGCGGGCGATGAGCGCCTCTTTCTCCGTGACGTGCTGCGCGGGAATGACAACCTCGCTGGCGTCGTCATAGGCTATCACGCTTACGATGTCCTTCGAATCGAGACGCCTTATCGCCTCGCACGCCGCTTCGCGCGCCTTGACGATCTTCTCGCCGTGCATTGACCCGGAGCGGTCCAGCACGATAGACAGGTTGACGGACGGACGTGTCGCCGCCGCGACCTTGTCCGCAGCAAGAGTGACCTTGACGTACGCGTCGCCGGGCTTGTCGGCGAGCCGTACCGAGTAGTCAGGCTCCACCCGGCAGCGGATGTCCGCCGCCGCAGTGAACGCCGCAGCCAGCGCCAGGCCAGCGATGATTGTCATTGTATTCTTCGTCTTCATGGCTTTGTCCTTTCCTTTGCGCCTGAGGCCTCTCCGCCCAGGCACTGGACATTTAACCAAATTTCGCCACGCAAGTTGTCATGACGAAGCAAAGAGTTTGCAAAGTTTTTGCAAAGTGAACTCATGCGGCACACTGTCAGAGACTTCCCTTTCATTGCATCTGCGCAAGATTATACATCATTCCTGCAACATAGGCAAACAGAAACCGTTAACCGTCAGCGCAGCAGAAGCACCGTTGCGGGCGACACCTTCGAGACGAGCGAATAGTTGCGCGCCACGACCGCGCCTGAGG
>CAMIVJ010000161.1 GCA_946401765.1 uncultured bacterium
CCCAGTGCGCGCCGAGGAAGGTGTAGCCGTTGACTTGCTTCACGCTGAACGGGACGTAGGGCTCGTGGAAGGCCTTGTCCCACCAGCCGGCGATGTCCTTGCGGAGGATGTGCTTCGCGCGCTCCTTCGGGTCTGGGTAGCGCTTCTCCGCGTGTCCGCCGTAGCTGTAGCCGACCCAGTCGTGGTTGCCGGTGATGAAGAACTTGGCGACGGGGCGGCCGTCGGGGTATTTGTCGCCTGGGAACACGGAGTACCATGCCTCGGCTACGGCCATGAGGTTTTCGTCCATGCCCTTGTCCGCCATGTCGCCGGCGATCGCGACGGCGTCGACGCCCTGTGCGCGGAACCATTCAAGCGTGTGCTTGAACGTGAGGTTGTTGCCGAACGCCTCCATCTTCTCGTCAGCGCCCACGTGGAGGATGTGGATGTCGGAGACAACGCCGAAGCGCAGACGCGGCGTCTCCCCGGCCTTGAAGCCTGGCGCGGCGAGGAACCGGCAGCCCCCGAACGCGCCGAACGACGCGGCGCCGCCGATGAAGAACCTTCTTGAGATGTTCATTTCAGTATTTCTCCTTGTTGGCTATTGCAAGTTGCTTCTCTTGCGCTTTCATGGCAAAGCAATTAAAGAAGTTCATTCCTCTGGCTCCTGCGACGGATCTGCGGCAAGGAAAAGGCGGTCTATCTTAGTGCCATCCTCGCGGGCGTGGAGGGTGAGCACAACAGGTCCTGCGGGGAGCGCAAGCTCGGTCTTGAACGCGCGCCACTGCCACTGACCCTTCGTGACGCCGGTGGGCCACACCGTTACGTCGAGAACGGTCTTGCTGCGCGACTTCGCCACCGGGAACTCGCCAGTGCACGCCGAGACGAAGAACGAGTCGTCGTCCGGCGTAGGCGCCCACACGCGTCCCCACAGGCGATACACGCCCGCATCCTGCACGTCGAGCTGCCATGACACGGATCCCCGTGCGGACCTTCTGCCGCCGGGCTCTCCCGGCACCCATACGAACCTGCCTCCGTGCGCGCCTGGATCGGCATCCGCCTTGAACACATGGTCCATTGCTCCGCTCTCCGCCTCCCACATCGCCTCGCGCCTCTTCGACACCGGCACGCGGTTTGCGGCGATCGCCTTTAGCATCCGCTCGCGCTCGGCGCGGTATTCGGCAAGCCCAGGCGCCTCGCCGATGATCTCCGCGCCGATGTCGCGTCCGTCGAGAGCGAAGACGGCCCGTGCCGGCTCTGGCTCGACGAGCGATGGCGTGGCAAACGGCGCGGCGGCGCCAAGGGAAAGCGGACCCTCCTCGCCGGCGGCCCTGATAGCCACGTTGGTGGCCGAGGCGTGGACAGAGCAGACTGCGGCGGCGAAAGACGCGCAGAACGCGGCGAACTTCGCGGATGTTGAAGCATCGTCAGTCACGCGCACCCAGAAGGCCGCAGCCGGAGGATTTGCGGCGTCAATCGAACGTCCCCAGAAGTCGTGATGTGCAACAGTGAGGCGCAGGGCGTTCACGTCAGGCGCGTCATCCCACACCACCGCCGCGGGAGCGCGCTCGCCAGTGACGCCGCGCGACCATGCAACGCGCGCCGCGAAGGCGCCGCCGCCGTGGCGCACGAAGACGCAGCCACCGGGCGGAAGCGGATGGGCAAATGGACGCCCCCGCACAGGCACGATGGCGGCGTCGCCGACGTAGATTTCATCGACGTCGCCGGGAAACACGAAGTGCGATTCGAGCGTAGGCGTATCCTGCGGCACGTCGCCCGGACGGTACACCGCGAGCCCGAGCGCATCGCGTCCGCGCTGCACGCCGCACCAGAACGGCCGCAGGTGAAGCGTCTTCTGGTGTGGACCGTTTCCTTCTGGTATCTTCTTCATGCCATACGGGTCTCGGCGGGCGTCGGCGATGAAGTATCCTCTCGCCTTGCGCATGGAGGAGGCGAAGTCGATGGCAAGGGGTATGTCCATGTTCCAGTAGTTCGCGCCTGAAACGCCAAGCGCGATGTTGCGCCCGATCCAGGCGGTGCGGTACTTTTCGTCGTCTTCGCCCCAGAACGACACGATCGTGCGCGGAGCGAGCGAGGCGAGGGACATGATGGATGCGGGCGGACGCCATTCGGACAGCACGAGCTCAAGCGGCGGGCGCTCCTCCGAGCCCGGAAGCGGCGCTGCAACGCCGACAGCCCGCAGAAGCGCGGCCACGCCGCCCATGCCGTAGAGGTAGTCGTAGTCGCGGCTGTGGGTTCCGGCAAGCCGTCCGGCCGGGGCGAACGCAGAAGCGCAGACGTCGGTCCAGAAGAGCTTCAGCAGTCGCTCGGCGCGGTCGCGCACCGCCGCGTCGCGCACGTAGGCGTGTAGGCGGTGGAGGTTCAAGATGTCGACCGCCGTGTATGCGGGGCTCGAGTATTCGCACACTCCGAAGAGCGCAGTGTTAAGCGTGAAGGCGTCTAGGCGCTTGACGCCTTCGTCGAAGACATCACGCCGGGAGCGTGCCTCGCCGAGGAGGACGAGGTTCACGGCGTTCATGATCGCGATGTTGGTGTAGGAGTCGCGCACGCGATGCGAGAGGCAGCCGGCGATGGCGCGGTCGAGGATCGCGAGGAACTTCTCGCGCTGGGCGGGGGACATCTTGCCGAGATGGTCGCGCGCGATGAGCGAACCCGTCTGCATGCAGAAGTCGACAGCGTTCAAGTCCATCACGAATCCGTCTCGCCACGACCAGCGGAAGTTGCCGAAGGTGCGGCTGGCGGGGTCGCGGTCCTGCATTTCGGCGGCGACGTCGAAGAGGAGGTCGAGCGCGTCGAGGTGGCGCGACGCCTCGCAGAAGCAGAACGCCGCCTGGAACAACTCCGCGGCGCCAAGCGCGCGGTCGTGGCGCCGGGCCTTTTCGACGGTGCCGGCGAAGGCTCCCTGCGCACGCTGTTCCATGTATGCGGCACGGTCGACCTGCATCGTCACGGCGATGCACGGCGCAATCAGCGCAGCGAGAACGATGCTTCCGCAGAGAGCCTTTCTTCCTGTTGCCATGTCTTGCGACTTCCTCCGGCGTTATGGTTCCCGCCCCTACTTCTTGCCCGTATCCTTGCCGCCCTCCATGGCAACATTCTCTACGACGTCGAGATCCTTCTCGCACGTCGCCATCGGTTCGGCGCCAGCGAGCACGCACACCGCAGCGTCCGCAGCGAGAGCGTCCACCTTCGCCGCGAATGCGCGCAGATCGGCCTTCGTGGTCTTGAGCATCTCGTCGCGCAGCCTCTGCAGGTCGGCAGCCGTGACGCCGTTCAGATGGCGCTCCATCGCAAGGCCCATCTCGGCGCTCGCCGAAAGATAAGGCTCCGTCACGGCCACCGCGCCGATCACGTAGCGGTCTATAGCCTCGGTTCCGTCGGCAAACGCACGCAGCGCATCACCGCTGCCAGAGTACACGCCGAGCGAACGTCCGGGCTTGGGGTCGTTCCAGGATAGCCATCCCGCGTCGCCGTTGCGGCGCACGCCGAAGTTACCGCCGTACGCGCCGCCCTTCACGCGGATCTCCTGCCACAGGTGGTTGAGCGTGAGAATGCGCGCCGCAACCACGGCCGAGCCGCTGTAGAGGCGCTCTGCGGGATGCGCCACGCGCGCGGCGAAGCCGATTCCCGCGGAGATGCGGAAGCCTTCGTTTCTGCGCGGGAGCGGCCTGTACGCCACGCGCGCGCCCATGGCGCCGCGAGGCAGCGTCGCCGCGAGCTGCGCAGCCCACGCGGCGGGAGCGTTGTCCGTAATGCAGACAACGAGGCGGTCCCTGGTGAACACGCGCCGCGCAAGCGCCGCAAGGCGCTCGCAATATGCGGGCCCGTCGCATGCAAACGCCGTGTCGGCCGTCTGAAGGCGGCGTATCTGCGAGAATCCCGAGAACGTCTCGTCCAGCGCGCCGCGCGCCGTCAGCTGCGCCGCGGCACGGCGGAACGGAAGCGGACGCGCAGAGAGGCCGGTCGCCGAGCGCTCTGCTCCAATGCGGCGCTGCTTGAGAATCCGCCCTACTGCATTGGTGTCGGCAAACGACGTCTCGCGCAGCACCTCCGGCACAAGGCGCACCACGTCCGCCCACTTGGCCTCAAGCGCCGAGACATCCACCTCCAGATACGGCGACGCCTCGTCGCCTCTGGCCGCCGCCATGGTACCCGCCGCAAACCTGCCGAGCTTTCCGTCGATCTCGTTGCGGAGCTCTTCGATTGAGTGCTTCGCCGTGGCGAGGTTGCCCAGAAGCGCAGAGAGCATCGGCATGTCGGCCAGCTCCTCGAGCGTAAGGTCCGCAAGCGAAAACGCGAGCTCCACATGCACCACGCCGTTCGCCTGCGTGTGAGGGCGCACAACTGTGATTCCGTCCGCAGTCGCGACTTCGGTCTTGATCACCGGCGCCTCGGCTGGAACATCCCTGACGGCGAGCACCGGCAGCTTCGCGACGTCCTCGGGCTTGTTCGGAGCGGCCTGGTACGCCTCGAGCGCGCGGCATTCGGCCAGCACCTTGTCGAGCTGCTCCTTCGTCCAGCCGGCCTTCACCTTCGCGAGCGCCGCCTTCTCGGCTGCGGCGTTCTCGGCGGCGAGAGTGCGCGATGGAACGAAGGTGAGCTCGGCGCGATGCGGGTTCTCGATGAACGTCTCGCGCAGCAGGCGCTCGAACCAGCCGCCTTCGATCTTCGCGCGAAGCGAAGCGAAGCGCGACGCGTTGCGGAAGGCGTCCGCTGGATCGCCGCCGTAGAGCCAGGAGTCGAATGCGTCGGAGAGAAAACCGAGGCCGCGCGGCGTCTCGCCGAAGTCCTTCTCGCGGTCGCGGAACTCGGCGCGGTCGAGAAGCGCGGCGAGGCGCGCATGGTCGAGGCCCTTCTCGGCAAGCGAGGCGATGACGGAGCGCACGGTGCGGCGCACTTCGTCCACATTCTCATTCTTCACGTTCTTGACTATGATGCTCGCCTCGAGCTGGGCAGCCCCGCCCACGCCCATGTGAACGTCCTCGCAGAGGCCCTTCGAGAGAAGCGTCTTCTTGAGGGGCGCCTCGTTCGAGCCCGCAAGCGCGTCCGTGAGCACATCTACGGCCATGTACTTCTCGCGCTCGTCGAACCTGCCGAACACCCACGCGTCGCCGAGGATCACCTTGCCCTCCTCGCTTTCGGCGGCGCCGATCTCGTACTTCATCGTCTTCTTCGACGAGACCGGCTTCTGGTACGCGATCTCGGCGTCAACCGCCTTGCGCGGATAGGGCTCCAGAAAGCCCTGGAGCTTCGCGAGCACGGCCTTGAGGTCGATGCGTCCGTCGAGGAAGATGCGCGCGTTCGACGGGTGGTAGAAGCGGTTGTAGAAATTCCTGTAGCCATCGAAGTCGAGGGTTGGAATGGCGGCCGGGTCGCCGCCCGAGACGAAGCCGTAGCACGTCTCAGGATAGAGCATGCGGCGCAGCTCGTGGTAGAGGCGGCGCTCAGGCGTGGAGAACGCGCCCTTCATCTCGCTGTACACGATGCCGTTGCGGGCGAGCTCGCCGTCGGCAGATGCGAGCTCGTAGTGCCAGCCCTCCTGCCTGAAGGCGAGAGGCGACTTGACGCTCAGGGGATGGAACACGGCGTCGAGATAGACGTCCATGAGATTCATGAGGTCCGCGCGGTTGCGCGAGCACACCGGATACATCGTGTGGTCGGAGCTGGTGTATGCGTTTAGGAACGTGGCGAACGAGCTCTTCAGCAGATCCACGAACGGCTCCTTGACGGGATACTTGTCGGAGCCGCAGAGCACGGAGTGCTCGATGATGTGCGGCACGCCGGTGTCGTCGCTCGGCAGCGTGCGGAAGCCGATCGCGAACGTCATGTTGTCGTCGTCGCGCTCGAGCCACACGAGGTCGGCGCCGTTCTTCGCGAACTCCATGCGCACGAGGCGTCCCTGCACCTCGGGCAGGGACACGACGTCTTTCACGACGAATCCCGACAGCTCTTCTCCAGGTTTGAGTTCGATTGCGGCAATCGGCAACGCCGCGGCTGCGGCAGCACACATAGACATGATCTTTCCCATTTTACAACCAGCTCCTCTTCAAAAAAAACGGCCGGCGCCACACGGACGCCGGCCTTCTCTGCACGACGCAGAGACCAGGAATTACTTCTTGGCCTTCGGCGGAACGAGCGCGTCCTTCGCGGCCTTCGCGAGACGGAACTTCGCGACCTTGCACGCGGGCTTCTTGATGGCCTCGCCGGTCTGCGGATTGCGCACGGTGCGGGCACCCTGCTTCTTGATGAGGAGCTTGCCGAGGCCAGGGATGACCCAGCCCTTCTCGTTCTGGCGGGCGCCCTCGTACGCGAGCTCGATGAGCTTGTCGTAGATGGCCGCTGCCTGCTTCTTGCTGACCTCACCGGCTTCGGCGAGCGCGGCCATCAGGCCGCTCTTGGTCGTAGGGACTTCAACTTTCTTTGCCATTTTGTTCGTTCCTTGATTGGTGCGCAAGGCGGATTTCGCCCGCAACACCAATAGAATAACGGATTTTTTCGTTTTGCGCAAGACGGAAAATGATTTTTCTTTGATTTTTCCGC
>CAMIVJ010000162.1 GCA_946401765.1 uncultured bacterium
GCCTCTCTTCCTGATTTCCTTGAGCGCCTCGATGGCGGAGAACTGCGGACGCATGAAGCAGTTGCGCAGGTTCTTCTCGTCGGATGGGTCCTTGAACTTGCACTTTACGGGATCCCACTCGATCGTGCGGCCCGGGTTGTTGAGCGCGTGGTAGCCGAGGATGCACGAGATGGTGGAGGAGCATGTGGCCTCCACGGGGATGTTCGTGTCCTTGCGCTCGCGCATGCACACGAACCAGATGCGGTGGTGTCCCTTGAGGTCGTTGCGGGGCACGTGCACCGTGGGCTCGCCTTCGATGATTTCCTTCTTGTTCGACTCGCACAGACGCCAGATGTCGGCCTTCGGCTTGTAGGCGGTGTCGATGCGGTCCTTCTCCGGGATACGGGAGACGAAGCGGTTGGCGTAGATCCAGTCGCCGTTCTCGCCGATGTACCTCACGCCGATCTTGAAGTTCGAGGCGCGCGGGGTGCCCAGCTGCATCTCCACGCCATTCGCGTACTTGTACGTGACGAGGCAGTGGTCGTGCACGTTGAAGAGGCGGCCGTGCATGAAATTGGCGATTTCGGCCTTTACGGAAACGGGCATCGCCTCGTCAAGTGGCCACTGCGCTGAGTCAACCATGTGCGTGCCCCAGCCGGACACGTTGCCGGTGCAGTAGTCCTGTATCTGGAGCCAGCCCACGTTCTGGCCGGGGATCTTCGCGTAGGGCTTCCCGTTGGCATCCACAGGGCGCCAGTGCGTACGCAGCTGCGAGTAGCGCACGTCGTCGCGCGCCGGACCGAGCCACATGTCGAAGTCGAAGTCGCGCTTGTCGGGCGTCTCCTCCATCAACGGCACGTCCCACTCCTTCGCGGGGCTGTTGTCGATGATGCCCGTCTCGATGCGCACGAGCTTTCCGATGCGGCCGCTCTTGATGTATTCGGTTGCCCGGCGGAACCCGTTGCCGCAGAAGTGCTCGCTGCGCTGCTGCGTGCCAGTGTAGAAGATGCGCTTCGTGCGCCGCACGGCCTCCTGGATGGCGAGGCTCTCCTCAATTGAGAAGGCGATGGGCTTCTGAACGTAGATGTCCTTGCCCTTGAGACACGCCTCCACGGCCATGCGGGCGTGCCAGTGGTCGGGCGTGCAGATCATCACGCCGTCCACGCCGGGATCGTCCAGCACCTTGCGGTAGTCCATCTCGAACTTGAGGTGGTCCATCTTGTGGCGGTAGAAGCGCTCTGCGACTGCCTTCATGTTGGCGAGGCGAACGGCGTCGCAGTCGCACACCGTGGTGAGCATGGCGATGTCCTCGTTCTGGGCCATGCCGCTGATGTCCATCGAGGTGCCGATGCGGCCGCAGCCGATGATGGCGATCTGCACCTTGTTGCTGGGGGCCGTCGAGCCGAACACGCTCGCCGGCACGACCACCGGCGCCACGCCAGCGGCGAGCACTCCCTTTATGAAGCCTCTTCTCTTTGTCTGCATTTTAACCTCCTTGCATTCCCCGCGGACTACCCTCTAGCCGCGCATAGCCTTAATTCTACCATACAAACACCCTGCGTTCAATTGTAAAAGAATTTCTCACTTCGACAGTTTCAGGTAGTCCGAAAGCGCATTCGTTATCTTGCGCATTGCGCCTTCGAAGTCGCCTCTGCGAGGGGACGCCTCGGCGCGCTCGATCGTCTTGTCGCCGCGCTTCAGCTCCACCTCGATCTTCCCGCCCTTGCGCTCTACGGATATCGATATCACGTCGAGCGGGTTATCGGAATCGTCCTGCGAATCCTCGGGGGCATCCTCGGACTTCTTGTCCTGCTCTTGGCTAGGCTTGTTCATCTCCTCGAGAATCACCTTAGCGAGAAGCTCTATCTTGCGCCTCACGCTGGGGAAGAGCTCCTTGTGCTGCTCGGCGGCGTTGGCGGGGCGGGCCGTCTCGTCCGGCCAGAGCGTCGAAAGCCGCGTCCACTCCCACTCGCTTTCGGTCGCGCGCGTTAGAAGCCCCACGACGGCCTTGAGATCGGGCGAGCGCGTCCAGAATGCGTCCTTGCGCTTGCGCGATTCCTCGAGCACCGTCCTGTGGCATCTTTCGACTATCGCGTTCTGCGCGGCGATCGCGGCGCGCGCGATGTCGAACGCCGCCCTGACCTTGGCGTCTGCGCGCCTGGACGCCTCCTCGAGGACGGGCCTTCCCTTGGCGGCCCCGGCGAGGGGCTCCATGCCCTTCGCGCGCCTCCAGTTGCGCACGGCAGCATTGTAGTCGCTGCGGGCCGCTGTTTCGTCCGCAAGTTCCGGATCTGGATGCCACGTGCCGTCCTCCAGCCTGGGCCAGGTCTCGGCGGCCTGCCGCGCGGCGGCCTCTGCGCGCGCCTTGCGCCACTTCGGAAGCACGTCCTTCTGCAGCCTCTGCTCTACCGCCTTCTTTATCTGCGCAGCGTCGGCATGCTTCTCGACGTATGCGCGGAATTCGTCGCGCTCCTGAGCGGGCGCCTCGGCGCATGCGGCGGCCAGCGCGCCTGACAGCATCTCCGCCGAGTACTTGCTGCGGAAAAGCGCCTCGCTCTCGCCGGCCTTGACGTGCGCCGAGGGATTCTCGGCGATAGCCTTCGCGACGGACTGCACGTCCACCTTCGTCTCGTATCCGTCGATTCTGCGCTCCACCCTTCCAAGCGCGCGGCGCTCCACGGCCGAGTCCACGGAACGTTCGAACATGCCCTCGAAGACGCCCCACTCCTTCGCCGGGTCGGCCGCCTTCGCGCGCCGGTCCTTCACATTCTCCTCGAGACGCGCGCGCAGGTCGCGCCTAAGGGCGGAGGGCGCATACGCGTCGCAGCGGGCCCGCATCAGATACTCAGCCTGTCTCTTCTGCTCGCGCCGCCCGTCGGCCAGCACGGGCTCCACCATGCGCTTGCTGACGAACTGCCTGTTCTCCTCGAAGACGGGCGTCTTCTGCTCCATGAGGATTCTCTCCAGCATCATTGCTCCAAGCCTGGCGTCGTCCATGGAGTCGAAGTCGCGTTCGGACGGCCGCGTGGACGCCACAAGCCCCTTCGCCTGCTTCTCGACCGCGGAGCGCCTCTCGGCCTTGAACGCGTTCGAATAGTGCCGCTTCACCGTCTCCTCCACTTTGGAGGGCTCGAATTCGGCCTTGCCCGGCGCCATGCCGAGCCGCTCGTCTATGGCCTTCGCCTTTGCCGCGAAGGCGGCCTTCGCCTCGCGCTCGAAGATGTCCCTGCACAGCCGCTCGGCGTCGCCCTGCTTCTCGAACCTGCCCGGATCGGCAAGCATCGCCTTCTCAAGCGCCCCTGCCGGCGGTCCCTTTGCAAGAATCTCCTCCGCGGCGCGGCGCTGCGCGATCGCGCGCGCGCCATCGCGAGCCACGGCGTCGAACTCGGCGTTGCCGGACGAAAGAGCCGCGGCGAAAAGAATTGCGCACATAATCATGGCAGCACCTCCGCGCCCGTCGCCTCTGAGACGAGCTTTAGCGATTTGGTCCTCAACGCGTCGGCAAGCTCTCCAGGATCGGATATTCCCCCAAGGGCGGAGGGATTCTCGATCCACTGCCGCTGCAGCCGGGCGGCCAGAGCGCGCTGCACGCCGCGGGCGTCGAGCCTGACGGACTCCACGGCGCGCGACACCTCGTCGTCTAGCCACTTGCCCTCGTCGGAGGAGAGATCCTCCTCGGTGAGCTTCGCCTCCGCCAGAACGCCGTTCTTCCATTCGGCTGAAAGCGACTGGACGTTCGAGTAGTCGCTGAACGCAGCGGCGGAGCCGGACGAGAACGCGGCCTTCGCGGCTGGCGCGAGGTCTATCTTCCCGCCCTTGACATGCTCGTCCGCGTCGAACGTGCGGCGTCCGTCAGTGCCCTGCGTCATCAGCGCGTTGAGCCCGTACTTCACGCGGTGGTCCTCCGTGACCTTCTCGAGTGCTAGCACGAGCTTCTGCCTGTTCAGCTCCATCACCTGCTCGGCGCGCTCCTTCTTCGCCGTCTCCACGAAGATGAAGTACGCGATCATGAACACCATGAGAAGAGCGAACACCACCTGGAGGAGAAGCCCCTGCAGGTCATCCGTCGTGGCGCGGCCGCTCGTCGTCTCCGCGCCCGCAAGCCGCCTAAGCGCCCTTCTGTCGGAGTCAGTCATCCGATCACCGCCTCCGCCACCTTCTTAAGCTTCTCCTCCGCGCCCTCCGCCCGGCGCTCCAGCTCGTCGATGCGGCGGCGGAAGAACTCCACGTACTCCTTCTGCCGCGCGTCGAAGTCGCGCTCGTACGCGGCGTGACGTCTTGCGAAAGACGCCTCAAACTCGGCGAGACGGTTGGCGAAAGTCTCCTCAAACTCCGCGTGGCGGCGAGCGGACGTCTCTTCGAACTCCTTCTGCCGCTTCGTGAAGGCGGCCTCGTACTCCGTCTGGCGGCGGTCGAACGCATCCGATGCCGCGCCAAGGCGCTCCACGAGACGGTCCACCGCCCCGGCGAGGTCGCCGTCGTCAGTCTCGGCGAGTCCGCTCTGCTCGAGAAGACGCGTGAAGTAGGGCCTCACAAGAGGACGGTCGACGAGAAACACCCACACCACCGCCATGAGCGTGGAGAAGAGCGCCGTGTGCAGGCACTGCATCAGATCGGCCATCGTCACCGTGTCGAGGCGGAAGTACCCGATCACGATGATGCCCCACAGCGTTCCGAATAGGCCAAGCGCCACGTTGAGCTGGTCGGATCCCCTGAAGAACGGAAAGTCGCCGGCGCGCATCCGGCGCCCCGCCGCCATGCGCGCGAGCGACACGGTCATGCAGAGAAAGCCGAGCATGGGGATGAACGTTGTCACGGCGGAGTAGTCGACGGCGGACCATGCCAGCCAGGGAATGAAACCCGGCATCTTCGCCGCGACGGATGCGGAATCGCCCCCCGCGGCAAGGAACGCAGTCCACCACTGGACGATCGCCGCGACGTTGTTGACGAACGCAAGCGCGCAGAACACAGTCGCGGCAGCGCACACGACAAGAAGAGTCTTTGTTCTCATGCGCAATATTATAGCACGATTAGCGCCTAGTGCATAGCGTGTTCTAGATCGGCTGGCTCAAGGGCGGCTTTTCTGTTTGCGCGGGGCGGGGATAAGTGGTATAATGATTTCAGAAAGTGGGGATAGTGTATCTCCACAAGGTTGGCTATGCAGAAAAGACTTATTGCATTTTCATAAAACCGCATAAGGAGAAAAGACCATGAGCATAAGAATGTTGCCTGCGGCGCTGGTCGTCGCGGGGATGGCGTTCGGAGCGCACGCGCGCACGGTGAGCGTGGCGGAGCTCTCAGACGACAAGGTGACGTTCGCCTTCGGCGCGCAGGACGGCAACGACTACGAGCTGATCATGGCGCACGGCGCGCAGGACAGGGAGGACGACAAGCGCGCATGGACCGCGTTCGAGAAAGTGGCCGACGTCGCATGGGACCAGACCACATGCACGTACGAGGTGCCAGAGGCGCTGCGTGACGGCCGCTATCTGCGCTTCTTCCTCATGCAGCGCAGCAACCTGCCCTATGCGAAGGAGCTGAAGAGCGTCTCGTCCACCGGCCAGCAGTGGGTCAACACGGGCGTCGCGCCAAACGGGCGCACGGTTGTGGACTTCCGCTTCGGCAAGATAACGTACTCCAACCAGACGGCATTCTTCGGCCAGGGCTGGGCGGGCAACCAGTACCTGCTAAACCAGCAGAACCGCAACGGCGGCCAGGGCTTCATGTTCCACAGCGGCGGACAGGACCTCGGCTTCGTCGCCGCCAACACCGACTACCGCTGCCTGATTGACGACGACAACAGGCTCTACTTCTCCTACAACAACACCACCAACACGATCTCGATCGGCCGCGGCGTCGGCTCGGGCAGCCTCGCGATATTCGGCTGCAACACCGGCAGGAACCTTGCGGCGTTCTCCTTCTACGGCATGAAGATCGCAAACGACGGCAACTACCAGCGCAACTTCATTCCCGCACTGGACGCCAACGGCGTGGCCGGTCTCTACGACCAGGTGGGGAACTTGTTCTACAAGAGCCAGACCGAGACGCCGCTCGTAGCGGGCGAAGAGTTCGACGACGACCGCTTCGGCCGCGTGGTGGATTCCACCCCCTCGTTCAAGTTCCACCGCTCCATCTCAGTCGTCGCGCAGAACGACAACACCGTCGTCTTCGCATTCGGCAACCCCAACGGCAAGGCATACAAACTCTACGCCGCATACGGCTCATACGACCGCGGCCGCGACAAGAACGCATGGGACTCGTTCGACGAAGTGGCGACCATCGCCGCAGACGCCACCTCCTACACCTACACGCTGCCCGCCGCGATCAAGGCCCCAGGCACCTTCTTCCGCTTCTTCCTTCTGCAGACCGACGATCTGCCTTACGCCGCCGAACTCGCCTACATCGCATCCGACGGCGGCCAGACAGTGCGCATCGGCTACATCCCCGGCACTGACACAATGGCCGACTTCTCCTTCGGCAACATCTCGTACGTGAACGG
>CAMIVJ010000163.1 GCA_946401765.1 uncultured bacterium
GTCGCGTCGGCAAGGCTCGGCCACGATGTTATCCTCCGTCAACTCGGGCAGCTCCTCACGCGTTGCGGGCACCAGCGCCTCGCCCGTGATCACGATCACGCGCTCGATCGGCACCACGCCGGCAAGACGGTCCACGGCCTGGCGGATGAGCGACTTTCCTCCGAACACGGTGAGGAACTGCTTGGGCCTGTCGGGCGTGGAGAGCGGCCAGAACCGCTCGCCGTTGCCGCCCGAAAGAATCACTGCATAGAAAGGATACGTCATGGTGTCAACCTTGAATGGCCTACGAATTGCGGCGGCGCTCGGCAAGCGCTTCGACGATGGCCACGCCCGCGCTTGTGCCAATGCGCGTGGCGCCTGCGCGGATCATGTCGAACGCCGCATCGAGAGTGCGGATTCCGCCTGCCGCCTTGACGCCCATCGCGGGACCCACCGTGCGGCGCATGAGGGCGATGTCCGCCGCGGTGGCGCCGCCAGTTCCGAAACCAGTGGACGTCTTGACGAAGTCCACGCCGGCCTTCACCGCGAGCTCGCATGTGCGCACTTTCTGCTCGTCCGTGAGATAGCACGTCTCGAGAATCACCTTCGAGATCACGCCGTGCTCGCGGCATGTCTTCGCAAGGTCCTCCAGCTCGGCGAGAACGAGCGCCTCGTTGCCGCTCTGAAGCGCGCGGACGTTCTGCACCATGTCCACCTCCCCAGCGCCTCTTTCAATGGCGTCCCTGATCTCGAACGCCTTGGCTGCGGACGTCATCTGTCCAAGCGGAAATCCCACCGCCGCTCCCACGCGCGTCTTAGAGCCCTTCAGCAGCTCTGCGCACCGTTCGACTTCGGCCGGGTTCACCGCCACCATCGCGAAGCCGTACTCGCGCGCCTCGGCGCACAGCTTCTCTATCGGCTCCGGCCCGCCGTACGCCTTGAGGAAGGTGTGGTCTATCATTCCCGCAAGCTCCTGCGGAGTCATCGTGTCAACGTCTATCATCAATCAATCTCCTTTCACCATCGTTTGATGTGCCTAGTGCCTGGACACTCCAAACCAAAAACCAGAAACCAGAAACTAGAAACTAGAAACTAGAAACTCATCATCACCTTGAGCGCCTCGCCGGCCTTCACCGCGGCAAGGGCCTTGGCGAGCTCGGAAAGCTTGAAGCGGTGCGTCACGAACTCGTGCGCGCCGAGGCGCCCTTCGTGAATCCACTTGCAGAGCGGCTCCATCGCCATGCGTTCGCGCCAGCGCGTGGGCCACTGGTGGATCACGAGGTTGAAGTTGTAGGGGCCCTTTCCCTTCTCGACCAGGAGCGTGGGCTGCGAGATGACGCCGTACACGCCCACGGTTCCGCCGAGCTTGATCATCGGGATGGCCGAGTTGACGATCTTCTCGCTGCCAACGGCGTCGACGATCACGTCGAACGTTCCAGCGGGAAAATCGACCTCCTCAGGGGCGAACGCGGCGTCTGCGCCCATCTTGAGGGCGAGAGCGCGCTTGTTGGCGAGAGGATCGACGAGGCCCACCCACTTAACGCCCATGAGCTTCGTGAACTTGACGAAACTCATGCCCACCGGACCCGCCCCGTAGATGAGTATCTTGTCCTTGGGCTGTATTCCAAAGTCGCCAATGCCTCCATACACCTCGCGCCACGTGCAGAGGAGCGCCGCCGCCTCGGGGTCCACCCCCTCCGGCACCGCGCGCTGGATCTCGTAGCACTCGAACCACCCATGCTCCGCGTCCGCCACGCCGTCGCGAACCATCGCGTCATGGTCGTTCGCGAGCACGTATTCGCTGAAGCCGCCCCAGCCGGACGCCAGATCCGTGCCCTCGAAACCGAACACCATTCCGCCGATCACCCTGTCGCCGGGCTTGAACTGCGTCACCTTCTCGCCAACTTCCACAACGATTCCGGCGTTTTCGTGCCCAAGTACGAGCGGATACTGCTCCATGCCCGGGAAGTGCCCCTCCACGAGCTTTCGGTCGGTGGCGTTGCACAGCGCCATCACCTCGGTCTTCACGAGCGCCTGGTACGGACCCGGTTTCGGAGTCGGCACCTCGCGCACCTCCATCTCTCCCGGACGGGGAATCACCATCGCCTTCATCTTTCATCTCCTTTTTTAGGCAAATCGTAGAACCGTCAAAACTCTGCTGAAGCTCGCCTTCCGGAGAGGCGAATGCGTCGCCTACACCTTCCGCGTCTGGACGGCCAGGTTTATCACGCTCTCCAGCGCTGGCTGCTTGGAAAGCTGAACGATCTTGAACGGAAGCTGCATTCCCAGCGGACGCAGAAAGCGCATCACGCGCCCGGAGCGCACATGCAGCTCGCCCGGCACGCGCCCAGCAGCGATGAAGGCGTTCAGCAGGCGCTGCGCATGCCCCTCCCAGAGTCGCAGCAGGCCGTTCTCCTTGCCGTCCACAGACATCCTCTCCCACACCATCTTCTCGCCAGTGTCGGCGTTCACCGCAGCCAGCAGATACAGAAAGCGCGGCTTCGGCGGCGGCGTGTGGTACGCGGGGATCATCACAAAGTCAAGCTCCCACGTCTCCTTGGGGTACATCGGCAGCGCCTTTGCCTTCTCGCAGTCGGCGCGCTGCAGCGACACGCTCTCCTTGTACTGCACCACCTCTTCCTGCGGCAGTGCGAGCGGACCGTCTATCCAGCGGTCTGGCAGCACCTCCTTGCGCGCGAACATCGCCTTTTTCTCGATGTACGCGAGCGGCAGGTCGGGCTTCTCCTCCATGCGCATGAGAAGACCGTAGCATTCGTAGAGGATCGGCGCGAAGAAGGCGCGCTGCTCGCTCGTGGGCGGCAACGGCACGAAACCGGGCTCGTAGCTGAACAGCTCCACGCTTCCGCTCTTTAGCCCCACCGCCTCGAAATGGGCAAGATCCAGCGGACTCATGCACACGCCGTAGTCGCGCACCTGGCGCGAAAGCACGTAGTCGCGGAAGGCGGGCAGGCCGGCGAAGAGCATCAGGCGCCCAGCCACGGGGCCATTGCCCTTCTCGGGCACGACGGTGGCGATGTACGGCACGTCGCTCATCTGCGGCACCAGCGCCCAGTTGTGGCGGCTCGCCTTCTCCCACGGGTTGAGCCCCGCGATGGAGCGCGTTATGTCGTATGGATCGCTTCTGTCCATACCTCATGCCTCTGCAAGATATCGTTCCGCCTCGAGGGCCGCCATCGCGCCAGCGCCTGCCGCGATCACGGCCTGCTTGTAGAACGGATCGGCGCAGTCGCCTGCGGCGAAAACGCCCTTCGCGCTCGTGCGCTGGCGATCGACCACCACATAGCCGGCGGCGTCGAGATCGAGCTGCCCGGCGAGGAACTTCGTGGTGGGTTCGTGGCCGATTGCAACGAACGCACCCGAGACGGCGATTTCGCGCGTGGCGCCGGTGTTGACGTCCTTGAGGCGCAGCGCGGAGAGCTTGCGTCCATCGCCCAGAAACTCGTCCACAACCGAGTTCCACGCAACCTGCACGTTGGGCGTGGCGAGAACGCGCTCCGCCATCACCTTGGACGCGCGGAAGGCGTCGCGGCGGTGAACCACCGTGACCGAGCGGCAGAGGCGCGCGAGATAGAGCGCGTCGCCCATGGCGGTGTCGCCGCCTCCGATAACCGCCACGTCCATGCCGCGGTAGAACGAGCCGTCGCATGTGGCGCACGCGCTCACTCCGTGGCTGCGGTACTGGCGCTCGCCGGGAAGGCCCGTCCAGCGCGCCGCCGCGCCGGTGCACACCACCACGGCGCGCGCCTCGATGGTGCCGCTCATCATCGTCTCGAGCTTCTTCACGTCGCCGGAGAAGTCGACGCTCTGCACCTCGTCCATGAGGAACTCCACCCCGCAGCGCTCCGCCTGGCGGCGCATCGCCTCCATGAGCGCGGGGCCGGCGAGAGGCTGCTCGAAGCCGGGGAAGTTCTCCACGTCGGTAGTCTGCGTGAGCTGTCCGCCGCTCTGCATTCCCTCGACGAGGAGCGGACGCAGATTCGCGCGCGCCGCGTAGATGGCGGCCGTCAGGCCGGCAGGTCCGCTGCCGAGAATCACTATTTCGCGCGTCATGTCAAAGCACTCCCTTCGAGGACGGCACGCCCTTCTCGCGCGGATCCGCCGCCACGGCCTGCCTGAGCGCCCTTGCGAAGCTCTTGAAGATTCCCTCGCACACGTGGTGCGTCTCGTCGCCGTAGATTTCGCGCGTGTGAACGTTCAGGCGGCCCTCCACGCTCACCGAGCGGAAGAACTCCTCCAGCAGCTTCACCTCGAAGTCGCGCACCATCAAGTGCTTCTTCGGGGTGATGAACACCACGTACGGACGCCCCCCGAGGTCGATGGACGTCTCGCACAGCGCCTCGTCCATCGGCACGGACGCGAATCCGTAGCGCGTTATGCCGCGCCTTTCGCCCAGCGCCTCGTTGAGCGCCTGGCCGAACACCAGCCCCACGTCCTCGACGGTGTGGTGGTAGTCAACGTCCAGATCTCCCTCGCACGCCACGTCGAGATCGATCAGGGCGTGCTTCTTAAGAAGCTCAAGCATGTGGTCGAAGAAGCCGATCCCCGTCTTCACCTCGCCCTTTCCCTCGCCGTCGAGGTTCAGTCGCAGGCGTATCCTAGTCTCCTTCGTGTTGCGCTCTATTTCAGCTGTACGCATTTGGCCTCCTCTAGTAGATCTTGTTCTCGCAGCCCTTCGCAAGGCGCACGATGTTGCTCTTGTGCTTGTAGATCACGAAAAGTCCCAGCACCGTCATGACGATTTTCAGCGCAAGCGACGGAACCGGATCGGCGAGCGGCGTGGGAATCCAGATCATCACCGCCAGGAACGCCGCCGCGAGGCAGCTGCCGAGAGAGATGTAGTGGCTTATCCACACCGTGACGACGAAGAGCGCGAACGCGGCCGACACCAGCCACGGCACAAGCGCCATCAGCATGCCAAAGGCGGTGGCCACGCCCTTGCCGCCCTTGAACTTCATGTACGGCGTGAGCGTGTGGCCAACGACGCACGCGAGGCCCGTCCACACCGCGAGGTCGGCGAACGCGGCGACCTCTTTGTGGTTCTTCGCGAACAACACTGCCGCGAGCGTGGGCAGAAGCCCCTTCAGAAAATCGCAGAAGAACGCGAGGAATCCCCACTTGTGCCCCACCGTGCGATAGACGTTCGTGGCGCCGATGTTCTTGGAGCCCACGGTGCGCACGTCGACGCCGCGCATCTTCCCGATGAGAAAGCCGAAGGGAATGCCGCCGATGAGATACGCGCCTATCACGAAGAGCGCTATGACTGTAGCATTTGACATGTCGAAAAATCTCCTTCAATGCCCTCGCGCGTCAGCGCGTGCACGGCGGCAGTGACGCCAGTGCGATCGACGCGGCGTACTGCGACAGGGGCGTCACCACGATGGCCACGCCCTCGCGCGCCGCCGCCTCGCGCATGTCGTCCGGCACGGGACGGGCATGGCATATCACTATCACCTCGATGCCAACGAGCGTGCACACCGCGATCGTGTTGAGGTGGTTCTGTATCGTTATCAGGACGCTCTCCTCTCCGGCATGGCCCATCACGTCGGAAAGAAGGTCGCTCGCGTACGCACAAGCGGCGGACGCCTCTGGCACGTTCACCTCGATCGTGCCGCCAACCTTTTCTCTGATCTCCTCAAGATCCACTTGAACCGCCTTTCATACCCGCCGAACACGCGGAGGAACGTCCATCTACGGCCGTTCGCCCCGCGTGTTCCGCGCATTGCACCCGAAGGCGCCGTCTTAGAATCCGAGAGGCGCGCCGAAGGTGGCCTTGTTGGACGTCTTCACGTTCTTGCCGAAACCGCGCCACGGGCGGCCGGGAAGAGCCCACTCGTTGTCGCCGCACTCGGGCATGGGAACGTCGCCGTCCTTCTCGAAGTCCTGAGGACGCGGCACGCACTCCATGTTGTAGTAGCTGCTGTTCTTGTCCGCGAGGATCGACGCGAGAGAGATCTGCTGGCCCGTGTAGCACGACATGCGCCCGATCACGCCGCACGCGGTGGAGATCGCCACCGCCTCACCCTCGTTGAAGTAGGGGCCCGTCTTCATGATGGAGCGCAGCAGGTCGTAGTGCTCGATGTCGTAGGGGTTACCGTCGCGGAAGTCGCCGGTGAGGTCGAGCTTCTTCTTGCTGTCGATCATCCTCACGGAGCTGCCGGAGGAGATGATGGAGTCCTTGGTGCGGAACACCTCGCCCACGCCGCCGCCCGAGCAGCCGTCGATCTGACGGCACATGGAGTGGATGTGCACTCCGTCGCCGTAGTCGAAGTCGATGCCGAAGAAGTCGTACTGGTTGCCCGAGAAGCGGCGGGCGCGCGCGCCGAAGCCGATGGCGCTCTTCGGATAGCGGCCGATGTACCAGTTGGCGATGTCGATGTTGTGGACGTGCTGCTCGCAGATGTGGTCGCCGGAAAGCTCGG
>CAMIVJ010000164.1 GCA_946401765.1 uncultured bacterium
TCGCGTCCGCGCATCGGATGTGTTGTGCAGAAGCGGCCGGTGTCAACGAACAGGACCGTGCTTGACGTCAACCTCGACCCGTGGACGTCCTTCGGCCCGGCCAACAGTCTGTTTCAATGCAGCAAGGTCCTTCGCGCGGAGGGATGCCGCGTTGTCATGCTTCCGCTCGGCGGCGGCGGCGACCGTCCGTTTCTCGAACCGCTCAAGGACGCGCTTGCCGAGATGCCGGGGCTTGTGATTCTGCGCGCCTGCTACACCAGCCTGAAAAACGCGATGCGGCTCGTCGCCGAGAGCGGATGCCCCTTCGCGACAGTCGGTACGGAGGCGAAACCGTCCCGCTACGCCCGCCATGTCGGGGTCGCCCGCTACGACTACGCGCCGGCAATCAAGGCGTTCGTCGCGGACTGCCGCGCGGCGAGGATCGGGAAGGTCGTCCAGTTCGACTTCGGGCGGCATCCGTACCTTGACGCATCCGCCGCGCTGGAGCGGGCGAAGATCGCCTGCGAGCGCATTACGCTGCAAGTCGGCGGCCCGGCGGATTTGGACGCGGTCGTCCAGGTCTCCTACTCCACGATGAAGCGTTTCCTGCGGGACAGGACGTTGCCCGACCTCTTCTTCTTCACAGACGATTACCTCGGGCTTGGGGCGCTCGACGCATTCAGGGACATGGGGGTGTCCGTCCCGCGCGACGTCCGCGTCGTGTCGTTCTCCAACTCAAGGAGCGGACTTTCGCCGTATGGCAACGTCGCGCGCATCAACTTCGATCCGTTCTCCGATGGACGCGAGATAGCCCGTTGCGCGCTTGAATGGCTCTCGACAGGGTTTTTTGGCACTTATAAAGGCTGCTGTTCGTACATACAGGGCGCATCGTTCCCCGTCTTTTGATTTGGATTATTTGGATGGTTGCGTCTTTTGTGTCAGAGACGTTGAATATGTTATACTTCCGCCGTTCAGCACAAAAGGGAGTACTCAAATGAAAGTAGTATGCTGCATTACATTGTCATTCGTCGCTCTCGCGGCGATTGTGTCAGCGCATGGCGAAGAGTCGCTTTTGCTCCACCGCTGGGGCTTCAACGGCGACCTGACCGACAGCGTAGGCGGACAGACCGCCTGGTCCACGAACACGTCTTTCGTCGCATTCGGCAGTGGGTACGCAATTAAGACCGAAGGCGGAACCAACGGAACTTCATACGTCAACCTGGGCTCCAACATTCTGCCAAGGGACGGCAGGAGCTTCACGTTCGAACTTTGGGTACGGCTCGACACTTGGGAGAACGCGGAATACAGGATGTTCACCATTGGCAGCAGTGCTGGAAACAAATTTGACCAGACGTGGGGCAATAAGGATCATGCAGGGGATGACTATACGCTTGTAACGTCTTCCACGCAAAACAAGTATGTGGTGAATGAGTTTGGAATCGGCCCTCATAAGGTCGGAACATTCTGCCATCTCGCCTACGTGTTCACGCCGGCGGAGAACGGTCATTGGCTCGTTCGCGTCTATCGACATGGCGCGGGCATCGGCTTTCTCCAGGCTGCGACTTCTTTTCTGGCCCCGCATGGATGGAAACCCTCAACTCTTGATCAGACCAGTTGCAACCTTGCCCGCTCGCCGAACAACTCGCATAATGATTCGCAGGCATCATTCGACGAGATACGCGTGTGGGGACGCGCGCTTTCCGAACGCGAGATTGCGGCAAGCGCGCTTGCCGGTCCCGATGCCGTGATCCCTGACGGTGATTCGCCGTTTGGGAAGACGGTTTACGACACTGCAACTGGTTTGCTCTCGTTTCCCGCCGGACAGACATTTGCGGACGGCGCGGCGAAACTGTCAGCGGGAATCCTGGTCCTTTCCGGAGACAATAGCGCGCTGTCTTTGTTTCCCATGTACGACGGTACGATTGCGCAGGCCGGCGGTTCGTTCGCCGCAACCGACAAACGGATTGCAATCGGCGAGGGCCTGTGTGGCATTGCCGCGTTCACGGCTATGGGCGGTGCAGAGCTGAACGTGCGCGGTGTTGCGGGAAACGGGTTGGGCGAAGTTGTCCTCAATGACGCGACGCTGCGTCTTTCCGGCGAAACGGCCACGCCGACGCTTGTGCATCGCTGGAGCTTCAACGGTGACCTGTCCGACAGCGTGGGTGGTCAGACGGCCTCGCAGACAGGTTGCGATTTTGTTGAATTAGGGGCAGGACAAGGTATAAAGCTTTCAGGCGGCAATCATGGAACGACTTGCGTTGACCTCGGTTCCAACGTGTTGCCGGCGGACGGAAATGGCGCCACCATAGAACTGTGGGCGAGACAAGATTCAGCGAATGTGGACAATGTCCGGATGTTAGACTTTGGCGACAGTACGATTCATGCCATCCTGATGGGCTGGCGGTCCGGGGGCGCCAATACCGATTTTGTGATTGTGCGTTATTCGCCGCAACCACAAGCGCTTACGCTAAATGAACTCACACCGTATTCGGTGGGAACGATGTACCATATAGCCCTAACTGTGTCGCAGAATGGGGACGGAACTTGGACGGTATGTGCGTACAAGCAGGATGTGAAATCAGGCGCGACGTTGAAGGCCACGACGTTCACTGCTCCTTCTGGATGGTCTCTTGCAAATTTTGTTCAGACACACGCCTATCTTGGCCGTGCGTTTGACGGGGACAATACTAAAGACGCGGATGCCACATACGACGAAGTTCGCATCTGGAACGGCGTTTTGACGGAGGCCCAGCTCTCGGCGAGTGCTGTTGCGGGGCCGGATGCGCCTTGCGGCGGAGAGGTCAAGTCCGGCACGGCTGCGGTTGGCGGTGTCACGGTGAGGGTGGGCGCGAGCGGCGCGGCGATCAACACGAACGGAAAGGACGTGGAGGTCACCGCGCGTGTTTCTTCGCTTGCAGACGGCCTTGTGCATCGATGGAGCTTCAACGGCGACCTTTCTGACGGAGTAGGTGGAATGACGGCTACGGCTTCAGGGTACAGCTTCGTTGATTTGGGCGGCGGCAAAGCGATCAAGTTGACTGGAGGAGCAAAGAACGTGTCGTGTGTCGATCTTGGTGCATGGATTATTCCGACAAACGGCGTCGGCGCGACGGTTGAACTTTGGGGGAGGAATGACCGCGTAAGCGATAGTGCCCGAATGTTCGACATCGGCAATAGCATGACAAATTCAATCATGATGTGCTGGACTTCTTCTGCGGACGTGAATACAGACCTGCTCCTTATCCGCTATGATGAGAATCTTAGACAACTTGTCCAGACTTTGACTCTGTCCGAACTGGCTCCGTATGTGGTCGGGACTGAATATCACATTGCTGCAACGTATTCGCAAACCCCAGATGGATCATGGATTGTGCGGGCCTACAAGCAGAATCTTGCCACCGGCATTACGGAGAAAAGGTCAGTTCTTTTACCGCCTAGCGGATGGACTATAGACAAGGTCATACAAGAACACGCCTACCTAGGTCGGGCATTTGACGGGGCAGCTGATTCTGCGGCCACCTACGATGAGGTGCGTATCTACAACCGTGCGCTGTCGGAGGCAGAGCTGATGGCAAGTGCAGCGGCAGGGCCGGACGCCGACCTTTCGGCGGGTACACTTGTGAAGACGGGATTGGGGACACTCACGCTCTGCGGGACGAACACGCTGGCGTGTCCGTTGCGTGTTGAGACTGGCGTGGTGAGGACGGCGATTGACGGGGCGCTTTCCACAAATTCCGTTGTGGAGCTTTGCGCGGGAACGCTTCTGGATTTGGGAGGACGCTCCGTCGTTGCGGGCGGGCTGACGGGCGGTGGCGCGGCCGTGAGCAACGGCACGTTGTCCGTGACAAGGACGATATGCCCGACGGGCGAAATCGTATTGGATGGCGTGGATGTACGTGGAACGCTGGAGGTGACGTCCGGATCCGGAACGTTGAGGCGCGTAAATGGCGTACTGGATCTTTCTGGGATTGACCTCGACGTGAAGAGCACGTCACCCGCCGGACAGACCGTCATCGAATGTACGGCTGGTTTCACGGGGGATTTTGCAACTGTTGCAATGCCTGCGAATAGGCGTCTCGCCCGTTCCGCGACAACTGTTCGCGTCGTGAGGCCCGGCCTAATAATATTCGTCAAATAATAGGAGAATGAAAATGAATGCAGTTAGTTATATAACAGCCACAGTTCTTGTGGCGGCGGTTGCCGTGGGCAGCGTCCGGGCGGCGGACGCCGCGTTCGAGGCGGATTCGGCGCGGATGGCGAGCATGCTCGCCGAACCGCAGAAAGGCGACAGGCTTTTGTGGATGCGGAAGAGTCCGTTTGTCGCGGAACGCGGCAAGCTGGCCGAACACCGCCGCCTCGCGAAGTCGCTGCTGGCGCGTATGCCCGCCGAACAGGAGGGGGCGGACGACGTCCGCAAGGAGGCTCTGCGCCGCCGTGCGATCGTGTGGCAGATCATTGCTGACTCGCCGGAAGCGCCGGCACGTCTCTCCCCCACGCCGTTCTGCGGCGAACTCCAGGAAAGCGCGCTGAGTTTCGACAGGCCCGGAGAATACGGAGCGTTCGTGGACGATCCGCTTGCGAGCGACGGCCGCGCCATCAAGATGTTCAACTCGCACCACCAGTGGTGCGCGATGCTGATGATGAACCGGATCGCCTTCGAGCCGGGAGTCAAGTATCGCCTGCGGGCGCGTCTCAGGTGCGCGGCGACGGCAAGGGGAAACGCATTCACTGCGGGCGTGTTCGACGAGCGGACGTGGAAGCTCGCCGGGCAAGTGTCCGTGCGGGCGGATCGCATGAGCCCGGACTACGTCTGGTACGACATCTGCACATTCGTCCCGAACGACGGCGAGTACTTCTGGATCGCACCGGGCAAACTGAACAAGAACGGCGACAAGGACGCGAACGCGCTCTGGCTCGACAAGATTTCCTTTGAGCCGGTGCCTGAAGAGAAACTTGCAATCATCCCCGCGCCGCAGAAGATGACAGTGACCGGCGGCGAGTGCCACACGAAGGCTGAGCCGAAGGTCGAAAAAGTCGCGTCCATCCCGCCGGAGGGATACGAACTTTCGATCACGAAGGACGGCGTGACGATCCGCTCGTCCGACGACGCGGGCGCGTTCTACGCCAAGATGACGCTCGCGCAGATCGAGAAGGTCGATCCGAAGACGAAACAGAAAATCTATCCGTGCGTGGAGATTGTTGACGCGCCGAAGTTCAAGTGGCGCGGTGTCAACTTCGACGACGCGCGGCACTTCTTCGGCAAGGACGTAATCCTGCATATCCTCGAACAGATGTCGTGGTTCAAGCTGAACGTGTTCCACTGGCACATCACCGACGACCAGTATTGGCCGCTTGAAATCCCGGGCTTCCCCGAACTGCAGCAATATGGCGGCGAGTGCCTCGTCGCCGGCCAGTCCCGCAAGTACCATGGCGAGAAGGTGTCGCCGGGCATTTACACGGCAAACGACGTGAGGGAGATAGTGGCGTACGCGAAGGCGCGTCACATCACCGTGGTGCCGGAGATCGAGTTCCCAGGGCATTCCGTGTGCGCGCTTTGCGCCTATCCGCAGTTAGCCTGCGATCCGCAGTACATTCTCAAGCGCGAACGCGATCCGTCCAACTTCGGAGGCGGCGGCAACGGCGTGCTGTGCATCGGCAATCCCGACTCGATACGTTTCATTGAGAAAGTGCTTGACCATGTGTGCGAGATATTCCCGTCCGAGGTCATACACATCGGCGGCGACGAATGCCCGCGCACGTTCTGGGAGAAGTGCCCGAAGTGCCAGGCGTTCGTCAAGAGCGAGGGATTGACGGGCATTGAGCAGATCCAGCCATGGGTGACGCGGCACTTCACGGAGTATTTGGCGAAGAAGGGGCGTCGCGCCATCGGGTGGGACGAAATCTTCATCGAGTCCAAGAACCGCCACGTCAACGTGAGCAACACGAAGATCACGTCGCTGCTGCCGAAATCCACAATGGGAATGTGCTACCGCGTCCAGGGAGCGGGCGTCGCCGCCGCGAACCAGGGATACGACATCGTGATGACGCCGCACATGTACACATACTTTGACTACCGCCAGAACCTGCCCGAGGACCCGTACATGTACTTCGGAGGCGCAAGGCTTCCCCTTTCGAAAGTCTATCAGTTCGATCCGCTCGCCGGAGTGGACGCGGCGGCGCGTCCGCACATCGTGGGCGGACAGTGCTGCAACTGGACGTCTCACACGTTCTACCGCTATGACCTAGAATGGAAGCTCTGGCCGCGCGGCCTTGCGCTGGCAGAGGTGCTATGGACGTACCCCGACCCCGCCAAGCGCGACTTCGCAGAGTTCTCGCAGCGCGCCGCCGCGCACCGCCTCCGCCTCATCCGCGCGCACGTCAACTGCGCCCCGTTGAAGTAGCGGATAACTTTGATTATTGCTTTCGCTATT
>CAMIVJ010000165.1 GCA_946401765.1 uncultured bacterium
GCCTCAAGTATCGCGCTGGAACAGTGTTTATCATGCGATGACGCACCGAAACTTCGAAACCCCGAAACCTCAAAACTGTCAAAACACCCGAAACCCGAAACCAGAAACTAGAAACCCGAAACCAGAAACTAGAAACCAGAAACCCGAAACTTTACAATTGACCTCTCTCCAGCCGAAATGGTAGAATGTGAACAGAAGGCGAGGTGGGTAATCCTTCAAGTGGAGGATTCTCCATACGTCCGGTTGCAATGGAATGGAGAGTGAAAATGAGGTTGAGAAAGTTGTTTGGCTGTATCGTCGTCACGTTATTGTGCGGCATGGCTTATGCAGCGGCGCCCACGCTTGCGCACCGCTGGAGCTTCAGCGGGGACTACATCGACTCGGTGGGTGGAACGTCCGCTACGGTCATTGGCTCTTCGGTCAGTTTCAACGACTCGAACAGCGCCGTGGTGATGTACGGAGATGGCAATGGCGCCGGTTCGCTGAACCTCGGCACGGACATGCTTCCTCCTGACGCCGACGAGCTGACGCTTGAGCTGTGGGTCACGCACAACGCAGTGAAGAACTGGGCGCGCGTCCTGGACTACGGATCCGACAACCAGAACTATCTCACGCTGACGTGGTGCGAGGGCACTGACGCCACAAAGGAGAGGGTGGAGATCAAGAAGGCCAACACCTCGATCCTCGCGTGCGACTGCACGCTCACCACCTATGCCATCGACATGCCGTACCATCTGTCCGTCACGTTCAAGGTGAATTCCAATGGGTCCACGTTCATGCGCTGGATGAGGCGCAATGCCAGCACGGGCGCGCTTGAGCACGTGGGCGCGATCGACCTGCCCGACTGGCGCCTCGCCAACATAGTCTCGCCGAAGTTCTATCTCGGCCACTCGCAGTACACCCCCGACCTTGACGCCAACGCCACATACGACGAAGTGCGCGTGTGGAGGGGCGTGCTCACGGACGAGCAGCTGACCGCAAGCGTGCTTGCTGGTCCCGACGTCCTGCCGGATGTTGGATCGACGGCGGCATTTGCGAGGACGGTGTGGACCGGCGCGGTAGATGACGATGCGACGAACGCCGGCAACTGGAATCCAGTGCTGCCCAACGCAAGCACGCTCGCAGTCTTCGCCGGCGACTTCGCGGCACAGATTCCCGCCGGCTCCTCGTTTGCCTGCGCCGGCGTCGTCTTTGAGGATGCTCGCCTTGCGGCCGACTGCGACTGGCGCGGACTTGCCGCGAAGATCAACGCCGGCGCGCTTGATCTTGCCGGGTACAAGCTCTACGTTTCGCAGCTCGATGGCAGCGGCACCATCACCGGCGCGTCCCTGATCCCCGCCGAATACCAGACGATAGAGTACATCCAGTCGTCTGGCGGCCAATGGGTGAACACCGGCTTCACGCCGTCCTGCATGGACCGCATCGAGATGAAGGTCAACTTCGCCAACGTCAGCGGAACGCAGTGCCTCTACTGCTCGCGCGCCACTTCCGCGACGGTCAATACGATGACGAGCTTCCTGATCAGCGGCAAGTTCCGCTTCGACCGCAACACCAACATCTCGGGCGGAAACGTGTTCGCGCCTGTTGCAGACACAGACTACACCGTCTCGGTGGATTTCAGCTCGCTTGCCTGCAAGGTCAACGGAACCGATGCGGGAACGATGGCGGGAGCGGGCTCGTTCACTCCGGGCAGCCCGATAGCGCTCTTCGCTTCGCATACGGTCGGCACTGGACTGAACAAGGATTCCGTCATGGACAACTGGGCCAGCTACAAGCTTTATTCCTTCAAGGTACTAGACCGCAACGGCGCGCTGAAGTGCCACTTCGTGCCTGTGAGGCGCGTCGCGGACGGCGAACTTGGCCTCTACGACCGCGTGAGCGGCGGATTTGTGACGAACAACACGTCCACCCCTCTAACGGGCGGCGCGGATGTCGTGGATACGACCTCCGGTTCCGAATGCGAGCTGCACGTCGACGTGCCATCTGGCGCATCTTCCGTCAACAGCGGCGTGGAGATCACAGGCTGCGTGAAGGTGTTCAAGGAAGGCGAGGGTTCATTTGCGAACAAGGCGGTGATGTACAACACCGGCGTAGGCGGCTTCGTGGCGGGCACGCTTGACATCGGAGCCAACAAGTTCAGAATCAAGGGACTAGACGGCGTGGGCACAGTGACCGCGCAGGGCGGGAATCTGCTGAAGAACGGCGACTTCCAGGCCGACGTGGTCGAGAGCGGCGCGTACGGCAGGCTCGCCCCGCAGGAATGGGCGGCCTCGGGAACGCTGCATGTTCTGCTGGACAACCACGACTACGCCGACGAGCAGGCCAATGGCTCGAACTGGACGTTCCTCGAGGGAAGCTCCACCATCAGCCAGACGTTCTTCCTCTCGGCGGACACGCAGTGCGCAGTGAGCATGAACATCGCCACGTGGAACAACAGGACGAACTATGCCAAGACCAACGGCAATGTGCAGATCGACGGCTCCACCGTCTTCTCCTGGACGGACCTTGGCTGGCGAACCACAGCGCTGAAAGGGAATGTGGAGCTCAAGGCCGGCCTGCACACGATACGCATCGCCTGCACAACGTCGACGGCGGATCGCGGTCTCCTGGTAGACAACGTCTCCGTGACGGCGGCAGGCGTGCTGGACGTCAACGTGCCCGAGGGGGAGACGAGCGAGAATCTCAACGTGGAGATCACGGGCGGCGCCGGAATGCGCGTCCAGAAGACGGGC
This sequence comes from uncultured bacterium, assembly GCA_946401765.1. Lineage (GTDB taxonomy): Bacteria > Verrucomicrobiota > Kiritimatiellia > RFP12 > UBA1067 > RUG572. The sequence goes on from CAMIVJ010000165.1 coordinate 2,733, forward strand.
AAGGGCAAGCTGATCATGACGAAGGCCAACACCGGATTCGGCGCAGGTGGACGCAGAAGCGGCAACGTGTCGATGTTCGTGAAAGAGGGCGTGGTGAGGAAGGTGCCGAGCGAAGGAGTGGCCTCGTGCGGCGCGCAGTACTCCACGATCGTCGTCGAGGAGGGTGGACAGTTCGACGTGGCGGGCCGCACGTACTGGGACTACGACTACGTCCTTGCCGGAAACGGTCCTGACGGCAAGGGCGCGCTAGTGAACACGGATACGGTGAGCAGTCCGCGCGAGGCGGTGGGCAACCGCGGCTACTTCCAGGACCTGGCTCTTGCGGGCGACGCCACGATCGGCGGCTCCGAGCCATGGGCGATGCTCTTCTACGGCTACGAAGCCACATCGATGAATATGAACGGCCACAGGCTGACTTATGCGGGCACCACCTTCAACGCCGGCAACATGTCCTACTCTGGCACGGGACGCATCGTCGTTGCAGAGGACGCGACGCTCGAGTTCTGGCACAATTCGCCTTCTGCGCCCGACTGCGAAATCGAGGTGAACGGCGTGTTCGCGCAGGACGGCGCGGGGCCAGCGACTGTCGGCTCTCTCCTGTTCGCCGAGACGGGCAGATACTCCAGCACGGAGGCCGCGCCGCCGGCGATCACGGTGCGCACTGCCTACGCGCCGCCGACTGCCGTCGTGGATGGATCTTCCGCCGCGAAGCCCACGGTGACGCTTGGCGCCGACGGCCACATAAACACCACGCTCGACCTTTCCCGGCTGGTTGATGCTTTCGACGCCACCACAACCACGTTCTTCAGCGGTTCGGAGGTGACGGTGGATATCGGCGAGCGAACCTTCGTGGAGGATACGATGCTGGCCTCCTGGAACGAGAAGCCGCAGATTCAGGGATTCGTAGGCAAAGGCGCGGCAATCGAAGCGAAGCAGGTGGCAGTTGCGGCGCGAGAGGACGGGCTCTGGGCCGTGAAGCTGCTGCCGGACCGTCCCTTCATCGCGAGATGGATTGGCGGCGGCGAGGAAGGGAACTACCTCGATCCCGCGAACTGGAGCTGCTGGAACGCGTCCGGCGATCCCATCTACAACACGGTTCCCGGCGACATCACAACGGTCGTCGTCGACGGGCCGACCACGCTCAGCGTTCCCGAAGGCGCAGTTACGCCATGGGCGCGCATCAAGTTCGGCGCTGAGCAGAAGGCGACCAAGTGGGGACGCATCTTCTACGGCGCCGACCGGTATTCCAACAGCACTTATCCAGACACCAGCTACATCAACATAAAGCTGGGCGAATACGTGTCGTATGGCAATGGTAACCTCGCAAACCTCGACGGACAGAACACGGCGTGGCAGTATTCATGGCTAGACTGGTCGCAGCTGCGCTTCGACGGATGGTTCTACATAGCCCCATCGCAGGCTGGCAGCTGGCACATCACGCAGAGCTTCGACGACTATTTCGGCTTCGCCGTCGACGGCGAGTGGGTGGTGCTCAACCGCACCTACACGGCCAAGACCGAGACCGACTGCGAGATGACGGAAGGCTGGCATCGCTTCACCATCGTCTGCGGCGACACCTGGGGCGGGCAGGGATCGCGCGACGTCTCGGTGAACGGAACGAAGACGCCGATGGCGATTTCGATCAACGGCGGAGCGGAGATCGCATTCAGCGCAGCGAACTTCACGTTCGGGTCCGGAGAGAACTCCATCACCCTCAACGCCGACTGCGACTGGCGCTCGCTCGGAAGCATCCTGCTCAGGAGCGGCGCCACGATTGACCTGAACGGACACGTGCTGAAGACGGTTGGCGTGGTGTGCGACGACCATGTGGGCGCAACGGTGATGAACTCCGCGGCCGCCACGGGCGAGCTGCTCATCGAGGTGCCCGAGGGCGCAACCTTCAGTCTCGACGGCGTATCGGTGAAGGGCAACGTGAGAGTGGCGAAGGCCGGTGGGGGCACGCTTGTGATGGCGACTGCGGGGAGCGACTTCAAGGGCGGGATCGTGATTGAGGAGGGAATGGTCAAGCCCGCGTGGATAGGCCCGAAATTCCCGATTGGAACGATCAACCTGTTGGAGAACTGGAATTTCGATGAAAGCACCATTGGCAACAACAGCGGCAACTGGTCGTACGCGAACGGCGGAAACTACTTCGATATGCCTGGCTGGACAAGCTCCAATTTTGCAAGGATCGGACTTTCCAAGGCAAGCGGCACATGGGTGACGAGCGGACGCAGCGTTGGAAAGTACGCGCTCTTCATGCAGACGGTCAACGGCAGCGGCACAGCTGATGCCTCGCAGGACGTCGTGGTCAAGACGCCCGGCACCTATCACTACTACTTCCAGTACGCCGGGCGGCCGAAATACATCGGCGCAACCACCGAACTGCGCCTGATCCACAATGGCGTGTCGAAGACCATCGCCTCCGTCACCACTTCGGCCGACACATACTCCGTGTGCGAAGGTTTTGTGGAGATCGACAAGGCCGGAACGTACACGCTTCAGTTCTGCCAGCTTGCGACTTCGAGCGACAAGGCGAACACGATCGACAACGTGGTGTTCTCGTGCTGCAATCCGAATTCGGAAGGCGTTGTGAAGGTGAACGAGGGCGCCACGTTCGAGGTGGACGGACAGTACGACTTCTGGTACAATGCCTTCACGCTCGCCGGTGGCACGTTCCAGAACTCCGGTTCCGCACGCGCCAGCGGCACTGCGCAGATCAAGTACATGTTCCTCACGGCTGACTCCACGATGAGAGTGGGCAACAGCTACGGCTTCGTCGGCAACGGCTATTCGCGCGCGGTGCTTGATCTCGGCGGCAACACGCTAACAGTGCTAGACCTCGAGAAGACTGGGGGCAACTTCTATCTCTACAACGCCTTGGTCAAGAACGGTGTGCTGAACGTGGTGGAAGGCGGCTGGCTCGAGACCGGGAACGCCGGCGTGACGGCGACCGACGCGAAGATAATGTCGTCCGCCGCGATGCGCGTCAACGGCGCGGTGGAGATAAGAGACTACACGGCGTACAGGGAAAGCTCCAAGCACAACGACGGCACGGCGGCGTTCAAGGTGTACGGCGCGTTCACGCCCGCGACCGACGTCTTCTACGGCTGCCAGATGCAGGACGGCTCCACGATCGACCTCTCGGGCCGCACGGGAGCGTGGCATACCACCATGTCCATAGACGACAACGCGAAGGGCTCCACAACCGTGACGTTCGCCGACGATGCGACGATCACGGTGAAACTCTACGGGCGCTCAGACCTCTACAGGCTCATACGCTCTGACAATCCGTTCGTTGTGACGTGGAACGAGGAGCCCGCCAATCTCGAGGGACTCAAGTTCGTGACGGACGACAAGTCGAAGAAGATGGGCCTCAGGCTCGTTCCCGACACGAAGATGGTTCCCGGCGCCGAGGGTCAGGTTGTGCAGAAGGGCCTCAGGCTCGTCTATCTCGGCGGCTCTGCCCTCTTCTTCCGCTAGCGGCCTCTAGCCTTCGAGCCCCCGAGACCTCCGGGACAACCGAGACAACCGCGACAACCGGGACCCCAAAACTGCCAGAAACCCGAAACCAGAAACTAGAAACCCGAAACCCGAAACTTTACAATTGACCTTTCTCCAGCCGAAATGGTAGAATGTGAACAGAAGGCGAGGTGGATAATCTTTCAGGTG
>CAMIVJ010000166.1 GCA_946401765.1 uncultured bacterium
CCTGCCGCCGCAGGCGGTCGATGTCAACCTGCGCGAAGCCGAGATTGTCTGTCGATGACTGCAAGTGCGGCATAGACGAGTAGCCCGGCGCCGAGGATGATGAAGCCAAGGATCGTGTCTTCACGGCTTATGTCGAAGAGCGGCTCGCCGCCCATCTTCTCAGCCACGCAGTCAACGGCCCACATGAGCGCCGCGCCCCAGAACATGAGCATGGCGGTGAACGCTGCCTTGCTCGGCTGACCGCGGCGCTTGCCAATGAAGTAGAACGCCGTGAACGCAAGCGCCGCGACGATGGTCATGATTTCGCACATTGTCACAATCCCTGCGGAGCCATTCGCTTCGCGTCAGCCTTCTCCAGCATGTTCGACACCACGACCATGCCAATCCATACGACGCCGAGCAGCACGGCCATCGCCACGCCACGCGTGGCCATCTCGTGCAGCATGTCGGCCGTCTCGCCGTTCTTCACAGCCGTGAGGAAAGGAGGCGTGAAGATGATCTCGCCATGGTACACGTGCTCGATCGCAAGCAGGAAGCTGCCGCCGAACATCATCTTGCCGAGCCATCCGATCTTGGCGACGAACGGATTCTTGTGCGACGATTCGGGAAGCGCCTTCTTCGCGGCGCTCGCCACAACGGCGGTTGCAAGAGGTACTGTAAAACAGGCCATGTTATTCTCCTTAATTTTGACTGGGAATATAATATCAATTTCTACGTCCTAAGTCAACGTTCCTCGTAGCGAAATCTGGAATGCGTCATCGAGACCGGCGGCCATTGAATCGCACGAAGCGGACCCTCTACCGGTGCTTCCAGAAGAGGCGACATCCGATTGCGAAGAAAAGCACGTCTGGAAGGACTGCCGCGATAAAAGGCGGCAGGAGTCCCCATCGCGAAAGCGCCATGCATAGTATGGTGAGGCCATAGAACGAGAAGAAAAGCAGAAGCGCGCCCACTATGCCCCAGAAGACGCTCTGGCGGCCGGTGGCGATGCCGGCGGGAATGGCGAAGAGCGTGATCACGATGCAGGCAAGCGGGGCCATTATCTGCGCCCAGAAGTCGTACACGCGGTCACGCCGCGTCTCGGGAGTGAGAGACGGGTACATGGCCAGATAGCGCAGCCGTTCGCGCGTGGAGCAGAATTTCCAGTCGCGGTTCTGCAGAAGGAAGTCAGCCGGACGCTCGTTGAACTGCGGGAACGGGCGCAGCGAGAGCTTGTCGAGGTCGGGCGTGGGCGAGGCCATCTCCTCGCCACGCTCGTTGTAGTACGATATCTCGGGATGCATGAGGTACCACACTCCGTCGAGGTATTCGGCGCGCGCGCTCTTGATCGTCATCTGCCGCTCGCCGCTACTGGTGTTCACTATCACCGACACATCCTCTAGGGCCTGCGCGTCTTCGCTCGCCATGAGGCCCACCCTCCACGTGCGGTTCTGCGCGGCGTTGTGGTACACGAGGTCGTTCGCTTTCTCCATCTCTGAGTCCTTGAACTTCGCCTTCTTGTACTGCTCGGCCCACTGCCCCACGCGCGGCACGTAGCACTCGTTCACCCAGGCGACGAACACGGCCATGAGCACAGACACGACGAGAAGCGGCTTTACGATCGCGAAGAAGCCGATTCCGCTCGCGCGCATCGCGATTAGCTCGGAATGGCGGCAGAAGCTCCACATCGTGTACAGCGTGGCCAGCATCAGGCAGGCAGGCGCCATCCACTCGAAATACGGAGCGAGGTAGCCGGCGAAATACGTGAACGCCTTGCCCACGCCCGGACGAGCCTCCATCAGGCGGCTGAACGAGCCGAAGAGCTCGAAGAGCAGATAGATGGAGAGGAATCCCGTGATGCAGTAGAAGAGCGGCACGCAGAATTCGCGGAAGACGTATCGAGAGAGGATCTTCATGGCGGGAAACGATTTCGGCGCGCCTAGCGCGCGAGCCAGCCTCCGTCCACAGGCAGTACGATTCCGTTGACGTATGCGGAGGCCTCTGAGCAGAGGAACACGCACGCGCCGGCGATATCCTCGGCGCGCCCCCATCTTCCGGCGGGGATGCGCTCGAGAATCTGGCGGCTGCGCACGGGATCGGCGCGGAGCGCGGCGGTGTTGTCCGTGGCGATGTACCCCGGGGCGATGGCGTTCACGTTCACGCCCTTCGAGGCCCATTCGTTGGCGAGCGCCTTTGCGAGCTGCCCCACGGCGCCTTTCGAGGCGGCATAGCCGGGTACCGTGATTCCTCCCTGGAACGTGAGCAGCGATGCGGTGAACACTATCTTGCCCCAGCCGCGCGCCACCATGTCCCTGCCGAACTCGCGGGCAAGGATGAACGCGGCGTTGATGTTGACGTTCATCACCTTGTCCCACCACTCGTCGGGATGCTCGGCGGCTGGCTTGCGCAGTATGGTGCCAGCGTTGTTCACGAGGATGTCGATCTGGTGTTCGCGCTTCACGCGCTCGACGAGGTCGTAGACCGACTTCCTGTCGGAGAGGTCGCAGTCCTTCGAGCCTGTGCGCACCACCTTTGCGCCGGCCGCCTCGAGGGCGTCGGCCATCGCCTTCCCGATTCCCCTTGTGGCGCCTGTCACGAGCGCCGTTCTTCCGCTGAGGTCGTATGTGATCATGGCTGCTCCTGTGCGCTCCGGATCATCGCAGATCCGCAATGGCTATGCCGTCCATGTCGTCGAACACCTGGTTTTCGCCGCCCATGGCCCAGCAGAACGTGTAGGCGCGCGTTCCGACTCCGGCATGTATGGACCACATGGGGCTCACCACCACGTCGTGGTTGTGCATGGCGATGTGGCGCGTCTCGTCGCCAGGGCCCATGAAGTGGAAAACGGCAGCGTCGGGCGCGATGTCGAAGTACATGTACACCTCTGTTCGCCGCTCGTGGGTGTGCGCGGGCATCGTGTTCCAGTTGGAGCCTGGCTCGAGCTCGGTGTAGCCCATCACGAGCTGGCAGCTGTCGCAGCGGCCGGGCAGGATGAACTGGTGGATCGTGCGCAGATTGCAGTCCTCCTTCGTTCCGAGATGGCGGTGGTTCGCGTCCTCGAACCTGATGAGCTTCGTTGGGAACTCGCGGTGCGCGGGATAGCTCACGAGGTAGAACACGGCGGGCGTCTTGGCGCTTGACGACGAGAACACGACCTTCTTGGAGCCGCGGCCCACGTACAGCACCTCGCGCGGACGCACCGTGAACTTCTTCCCGTCAACCGTCACAGCGCCCTCTCCGCCCACGTTGAGCACCCCGAGCTCGCGCCGCTCGCAGAAGTAGTCGCTCGCGATCTCGCGCCCGGCGGGCAGCGACAGCGCGCGCCCCGCAGGCACGGCGAAGCCCGCCACCGCCCGCTCCACCTCGCAGTACATGAGCTTCACCTTGCCCTTCTCGCAGAGCGAGGTGTTCAGAAACGCATCACGCAGCTCCTGCGTGGTCATGCGCTTGTACTCGTTTCTGCCTACCGTGTAGCGTACTTCCATTCTAATCACCTTTCTTTGAAATGCGTGTGCAATATTATACCAAAGTTCATGCGTCTTAACCACCACCGCGGCGCGCCACCTCGGCGTTCTCGCGCAGCCAGGGCGCTATGAAGGCGTTCGCCGCCTCCATTCGCCTGAAGTATCCGTCGAAGTCAAACGGGAGGCGCCGCCATCTAACGACCCTGAGGTGTGTGTCGTAGAGCGCATACACGCTGTGCGGCTCGTTGCGCGGATACCCCACGGAGCCGACGTTCGCAATGTAGAGCTTGCCCTTCTCGATCTTCAGCTCGTCGGAGCGCTCGGCCACGATGTGCCCGCCGGCGTCGATGCTGCACCACATCGAGGAGTGTGTGTGGCCTACGAAGAGGAGGCGCAGTCCCTTCCTCGCGAGCTCTGCGAACGCCATGCGCGCCTCGCTCTCCCTGAAGATGTAGCCGAAGTCCATGGGATGCGCCAGCGTGCCATGCGCGGCGACGAACGCGCCCCCCGGAGCGCGATATACGTACTTGCGCTGGCGCAGCCACTCAAGCTCGTCATGATCAAGCATCCTCGCGTGGCGCGCCGCCTGCACGCGCGCCTCCGTGCGGAAGTTCCACGTGTCTATCAGGCCCGCCGTCGCTGCGTCGTGGTTGCCCATCAGCGTAACGCCGCATACGGCGCGCACCCTCTTCACTGCGCCGTGCGGATCCGGACCGTACCCCACAACGTCGCCAAGGCACAGGCACCTCTCCGCTCCCTGCTCGCGCGCATCCGCAGCAGCCTTGTCGAAGGCCTGCGGATTCGCGTGTATGTCTGAGAAAATAGCGTACAGCATCTTCGCCCTGCCCCTACTTCTGCAGCTCCTCGAGTTCGGTAGCGGCCTTCTCCCAGTCCTCCGTGTAGCGGTCGATCTCGAACTGGAGTGTGCGCACCTTCCTGTTCACCTCGGCGAAGTCTGTGGTGGGCTTCGGGTTGAAGAGTTCCTCGCTGGCCGCGTCGAGCGAAGCCTGAAGCTCGTCTATCTTCTTCTCGCAACGCTCCACCATGCGCTTTAGCTCCTTCACCCTCGGCGCCACCTTTGCCCTTTCGGCCGCGCGCTGCTGGCGCAGCTCCTTCGAGGTGAGGCGCGCCGCCTGGCCGTCTTCGCCGGCGGGAGCCTTCTCGGCGGCCTTCTGCGCAGCAGCTGGCGAATCGCGGCGCTGCCCCTCCTCGCGCGCCGTCTTCTCGCAGTAGTAGTCATAGCCGCCCGGGAACTGGCGTATTCCCTCGCGCGTTATCTCCAGCACGGAAGTCGCGACCGCACGCACGAACTCGATGTCGTGCGAGACGAGGAGAATCGTCCCCTTGTAGCGCTGCAGCGCGTCCTGCAAGAGACGCCTTCCGTCGAGGTCCAGGTGCGTCGTGGGCTCGTCCAGGAGCAGAAAGTTGGGTCCCTGCAGAAAGAGCCGAAGAAACGCGAGGCGAATCTTCTCGCCGCCCGAGAGCACCCCCACCTGCTTCTCCACGTCGTTCTCGTCGAAGCCGAACGCGCCCAGCTGGTTGCGGAAGTTCTTCTCTCCCGAGATGTTCGTGCCGCCCTGCCATGCGTTCTTGGCCACACGGTACACGGTGAGGTCTGGCGGAATCGTCTCTGCAAGCTCCTGCGAGAGGTAGCCCGTCACCACGTTGTGGCCGATCACGGCCTTGCCGGCGGTGGGCTGGCGCGCGCCGGCGATTATGCGCATGAGAGTCGATTTGCCGAGGCCGTTGTAGCCGATGAGCGCAACCTTGTCGCCGCGCGACACGCTGAAGGTGACGTCGTGCAGCACGTTGCGCACGCCGTCGTAGCTGAAGAACATGTTCTCGCAGCGGAACATCTCGATTCCGGATGGAGGCGGCTCGGCTAGGCGGATGCGCCCGCTCTGCGTGTAGCGCTTGGGCAGGACGATCCGCGCCTCGTCGATCTTGTCGATGAGCTTCTGGCGGCTCTGCGCCTGCGCGGCCTTCGTGGCCTGCGCGCGGAAGCGGTCCACGAACCTCTGCAGCTGCTCGCGGTGGTGGTCCTGGTTCTCCTTCGCCTGCAAGAGGTGCTGGTAGCGCACCTCGCGTTCGTTCATGTACCAGTCGAGATTTCCCTCGTAGCGGGTGCATGTGCCGGCGTCCACCTCCACGATGATGTCGGTGAGCGTGCCGAGCAGATAGCGGTCGTGCGAGATGAGCATGAGCGTGCCGCGGTACTGGCGCAGGAACTTCTGCAGCCATGCGACTGCCGGGAGGTCGAGGTAGTTTGACGGCTCGTCCAGAAGCAGAAGGTCGGGATTCGAGGCAAGGACACGGCTCAGCTCGGCGCGCATCCGCCAACCGCCAGAGAAGCTCGCGAACGGCTTCGAGAAATCCTCCGTCGAGAAGCCAAGGCCGCCCAGCGCCACCTTCACGCGCGTCTCGAGGTCGTACCCGCCGAGATGCTCGAACTCCGTCTGTACTTCGCCGTACTCCTTGAGGACGGAAGGATTACCTGACGAGAGGCGCTCCTCTAGCGCGGCCATGCGCATCTCAAGCTCGTGGAAGCCGGGTATTCCGCGCATCGAATACTCGAGCAGGGTCTCGTCGGGGGTGTCCGGCTCGATGTGCTGGCGCGTGGAGCCGATGCGCGGCTTCTCCTCGATGATCAGCTCGCCATGGTCTGGCGAGAGCTCGCCGAGGATGATCTTGAAGAGAGTGGACTTGCCGGAGCCGTTTGGCCCCACCACGCCCACTCTTTCGAGCTTGTTCACCCGGAAGCTCACGTCCGTCAGCACGTCCTGCATGCCGTAGTGTATCGATATGTCCCTGAAATCTAGCACTTGCCGCCTTTCTTCGACTAAGCAATGGGCGGTAGTATATCAAATTCCGGCATCCGCTTCAACACGTCCACCGCGCGCCGGGCAATGTGCAGCCCGTCATCTCACCGAGCGCAGAACCG
>CAMIVJ010000167.1 GCA_946401765.1 uncultured bacterium
GCGGCGCGCAGGTGACCTGCACGAAGACGGGCGACGCCGTGGCGAAATGCGCATTTACGCTGCCGCTTGGCCTCACTCTCGCCCCGGGTGCGTCCTTATGCTGCACGAAGGCGGATTTCTGGCCGGATGGAAAGATCACGGACGGCAATGTGGACGTTCGTCTCTTTGACGCCGGAGGGGCGCTAGTCCAGCATCTATATCTTTCGACGAAGTGGACGGGCAACGTCTTCCGGATGTGCGACGGCAAGGGAGGTGCGTTCTGCGCGACGTCGTTTGCGGCTGAAGTGGTTTCGCCTGAAGACTGGCGGCCGACGATTCCAGACATCGACGACAGGGCCACGCGCCAGGCCGTTGCGGATGCGATACTCTCTTTGCCTGCGCTGCAGGCGTGGCTCGCGGGCGTTTCCACTGCGGAAGAAGGCGCAGAGGCCGTGGCCGCGTTTCGTGGCGATGCGGCCACGCTTGCCGCCTGCTACCTTGTGGCGTCGCTGCCCGAGACTGATCCGGAGATCGATCTTGCGTTCAGTGCAATTGCATTCGACGCGGCGGGAAAGCTCGAGTTCGGCGTGGAGCTGCGCCAGCACGGCGCATTGATCGCCCGTGCGCTCAACGGTGTCTTGCGGCTGGAGCACCTCACGGAGCTTTCAGGTGAAGCCGTGGATACGGTCGATCTTGGATCTGTCGTTCCAGTGCCGCTTGAAAAGAGAACGCTTTCGCGTCCGGCCGAGGGCGAGCGGCATTTCTTCCGCCTTCGCATCTCCGAACGATGACGGCTGCTCCGCAGATGTGCCCGGCGGGCGAATGTTCCCGTTAGGCGTCGAGTTCCTGGAGGGCGGCGAGAAGCGAGGCCATGTCGGCGTCGGTTCCAACGGATATGCGCAGGCGATCTCCAGTGCGTGGGCCGGGGAAGTAGCGCACGAAGATGTTTCGCGCGCGAAGGGCCTCGAAAAGCTCGGCGGCAGGACGATGCGCAGGGCGGGCGAAGAGGAAGTTCGACTGCGAGGGCGGCACGTCCCAGCCGCGGCGGCGCAGTTCGGATGCGGTCTCCTCGCGAGTCTTCAGCACCTTGGAGGTGTTGCGCCGCATCCAGGGCTGATCGGAGAGCGCGGCGAGGGCGCATGCCTGCGCAAGGGCGTCCACGTTGTAGGAGTCCTTCACCTTGTATAGCGCCTCTACGAGGTCCTCGGGGCCAATGCAGAATCCGAGGCGCAGGCCGGCGAGCGAGTAGCTCTTTGAGAGCGTGCGCATCACGATGACGTTGGCGTCTGAGGGATCCGCGGCGAGCGGAACGCAGCTGGAGTCTGCAAAGTCGGCGTATGCCTCGTCCACGATCACCACCCCGGGGAACGAGCGCGCGAACGCCTGGACGAGTTCGGAGGGATAGAGTATCGAGGTGGGGGCGTTGGGATTCGTGAGAAGGAAGAGCGCGACGGGGCGGCCGTCGGGGCCGCGCGTGACGGGCTCGGCCCACGAGAAGTCGTCCGCGAGGGGGCTTGGAACGAACGGGACGTCGCGGATTGCGGCGAGCGTCTTGTAGAGCGAATAGCTGGGATCGAACGAGCCAATGGCCTCGTCGTCGTCGACAAATGCGCGCGCGGCGAGGGTGAGCACCTCGTCCGAGCCGTTGCCCACGAAGACACGCGAAGGTGAGGTGTGGTAGATTTCGGCGATCTTTTCGCGCAGCTCGCGGAATACGGGATCGGGATACCGGCGCAGGCGGTCGAGGTCGAACGACGCGAGGACCTTTTCGATCAGCGGCGAGGGCGGGTATGGGTTTTCGTTCGTGTTGAGCTTGATGACGCTTCTTGCCTTCGGCTGTTCGCCGGGGGTGTATGGCACGAGGGACTGTACGGACTTTGCGATTCTCATTTCTTGGCGTTCACGTTCTTGCTGGAGGATGCGGGTTTGGGAGCGAGCAGCACGGCGCTTGTGTGGTACGAGCGGCGCGCGAGCAGGAACACGAGGTACTTCTCGTCCTCGCAGTGGCTGGTGAGGTTTGACACTTCGTCCACGCCGCGTTCCTTCATTCGGGCGTGGAGCACGTCGATGTTGTTCTTGAGCTTCACGGTGTTGGTGAACCAGCGGCAAGAGACGGCGTTGGGACGCGCCGGGTTGCCGCTTGCGATCGGGATGCAGGTGAAGAGGAACCAGCCGGAGGTCTCTACCTCCACCGTCTCGACTGGGATGCGCGCGCCGTCCACATTCACGCCGTTGAAGGCGGCGGTGGAGTTGATCGTGGTGCAGCCGCAGAGGAGGGCGAGGATGGCGGCGATGATGGGAAGGGAGTTTTTCATTTCGCGTCTCCGTCGGGGATTTCGTTTAGAAGGTCCTTCATCTCGCGCGAGAGGCGTCGGCGCTGGGCGGCTTCAGGGTCCTCCTCGGTCTCTTGCGGCTTGGGGGTGGCGGATGGATTCACGAGCACGGCGGAGAACTGCTTGCGGCGGTAGGTGAGGACGTATGGGATCGGCACGGGCAGCTCGGTGCCGGGGATCGATAGGAACACCTGCTCGGTGCTCAGCAGCACGAGGTCCGAGACCGTGTAGCCGAACGCCTTTGCGTAGTGGGTGAGGCGGTCCTGCAGTATGTCCTCGTGCACGCAGTTCTTGAAGAGGCGGAACGGGAACCACGAGTTCACGTTCGGATTGCCGCTGGCGAGCGGCCACACGTTGAAGAGGAACCAGCCGTCGTTCGCCACCACGATGTGCTCCACGGGCTCGCCGGACGAGGCGTGAAGGCGGATGCGCGAATCGGCGTCCGCCGGGAAGGGGGCCGTCTCGAGAGAGAAGCATCCCGCGGCGAGCAAAAGAAGCGCCGCAGGTGCCGTTGCAAGGGCTTTTCTGAGAGGTGATTTTTCCATGGCATGTAAATTATACCAAATCGCCTTGACATCGGCAGGGAAATAATCATAAAATATATGCCGCAATGAACAAGTATCTGGCAAACATCTTCAAGATCCTATTCGTGGTGCTGTTCGTGGCCATCGTGGTGGCCACGTTCGTGATCGCGCTGCCCAAGTACCGCCATGCCCGCGGCTTGATGGACCAGAAGGAGCGCATAATGAAGGCGATCGACGAGAAGCGCGCCGAGATCGCCGAGATCAAGACGAAGCAGCATCGCTTCAACACCGACCGCGAGTTCGTGGAGACGCTTGCCCGCCAGAACAGGCGCGTGTTCCCGGGCGAGCTTGTGTTCGTGTTCGACGACTAGCTGGTCGCCGCAGTCCTTCTGACGCTGCCCATGGCGAACGCGCTTAGATTTCTGCTTGCGCTTGCGGGGCTGCCGTTCGCATGGGCGGTCACGCGCGCGTTTCTTGACGTCGTGCGCCTCATCCCTTCGCCGGACGATTCGATTCTTCCCGCCGGGGCTGTTTCGGGAATCGCAGGCTTCGCGCTCTGCCTTGTGCTGCTGACGCTTCTTCCCTCCCCGGTGCGCCTCTACGTGCTTGGCCACGAGCTCACCCACGCCGTGTGGGGTCTTCTTTTCGGCGCACGCGTCTCGCGCCTCAAGGTGGGGCTCAAGGGCGGCTCCGTCACGCTTTCGAAGTCGAACTTGCTCATCACCCTCGCGCCGTACTTCTTTCCGTTCTACACGATGCTCGTGGCGCTGGCGGCGCTCGTGGCGCGCGCGTTCGTCTCGCCGCTGCCATGCCCGTCGGCATGGCTCTTCGCGGTCGGCTTCACGTGGTGCTTCCACTGCATCTTCACGGTGCGCGCGCTGATGCAGACGCAGCCGGACGTGGACGAATACGGCCGTCTCTTCTCCTACGTGTTCATCTGGATCGTGAACGTCGCTGGCGCGGCGGCGTGGGTGGTGTGCGCCACCGAGGTCAGGTGGCGCGACTTCGGGCGCGTGGTGGCGCACCGCGCCGCGTCGGCGTACGCATCTGCAGGCAATGTCTTCGCATGGCTCTATGAATCTCTACGTTCACTTCCCTTTCTGCAGGGCTAAGTGCGCATACTGCGCGCTTCTCTCGCGCGCCGGCGCCACGCCGGCGGCGCGCGCCGCATACGTCGGGCGCGTGCGCGGCGAAGTGGACTCTTTGCCCGCGCGCGAAGGCGGGCCGCTCACCGTCTATTTCGGCGGTGGCTCGCCTGCTCTCTGCGACCTCGCGCCGCTCGCCGGGGCGCTTGCGCCGCTCGCCGGGGCGGCGGACGAGGTGGAGTTCACTGTGGAGCTGCATCCTCTCGACGCGACGCCCCACGCTCTCGACGCGCTGCGCCGCCTGGGCGTGAACCGCATCTCCATGGGCGTCCAGAGCCTGGACGACGCCGCGCTCGCCGCGATGGGTCGCCTGCACACGGCGGCGGAAGCCGAGGCTGCGTTCCGCCGCGCGCGCCGCGCTTTCCCGAACGCCGGGCTTGACCTCATCGCAGGCTGGCCTGGCGTCTCCGCCGCCGCATGGCGCGCCACCCTCGAGCGCGCGCTCGCCCTCGAGCCGGTGCACGTGAGCTGCTACACGCTCATCCGCGAGCCGAAGACGCGCCTTGACCTCATGGCGCGCCGCGGCGAAGTCTCGATTCCGGGCGACGCCGCCGCGCTTGCGCAGATCGACGAGGCGCGCGAGGCATTCTCCTCCGCCGGCCTCGCGCGGTACGAGGTTTCTAACTACGCCCTCCCCGGCTTCGAATGCCGCCACAATCTCGCCGTATGGCGTGGCGAGGACTACACTGGAATCGGCGAAGGCGCGCATGGACGCGAAGGCCTGGCGCGCACCGTGGGCCTCTCCGCCGGATACGAGCGCCGCACCGTCACCGCCGAAGAGGACGCCGTGGAGCGCGCTCTTCTATCGCTGCGCACCGCGAGTGGTCTCGACCTCCCCGCCGCCGCGCGCCGCTGGCCCATCCTCGCCCCCCGCATCCCCTCGTGGCTCGACACGCTCTGCGCCCTCGCAGGTGAAGGCATCCTCCGCGAGACCTCTCCCCGCGTCTTCGCGCCCACCTCGCGCGGCTTCGAAGTTTGCGACGCAGTCATGTCCGCGCTTCTCTAATCCCCTCAACCCTCAACCCTCAACCCGAAACCCGAAACCAGAAACCCGAAACCCGAAACCAGAAACTAGAAACCAGAAACTAGAAACTAGAAACCCGAAACCAGAAACCCGAAACCAGAAACTAGAAACCCGAAACCAGAAACCTCGAAACCCCGAAACTTTTCATCTCTAGTTTTCCCCTGTCGCCTAATGTGATATAATGTACTCATCTCAACGCAAAGAAAAGGAGACTCAAAATGGCGGTTACTGAAACGACTACGGAAGGCTGGGGCTCGCGCCTCGGCAGCTCCATCAAGGGAGTGCTTACGGGCCTGGCCCTTTTTGCGGCGGGCTTTCCGTTGCTCTTCTGGAACGAAGGCAATGCCGTCAAGACGGCCAAGGCCATCGACGAGGGAGAAGGCGCGTGCGTGTCGCTTGAGTCCAACGAGAAGGTGGATGCCGCGATGGAGGGCAAGCTCGTGCACCTCTCGGGCAAGGCAGACACCAAGGACGTGCTGGCCGACGACGTGTTCGGAGTCTCCGCCACAGCGATCCGCCTGCAGCGCCAGGTGGAGATGTTCCAGTGGATCGAGGAGAGCCGCACCACCGAGAAGAAGAAGATGGGCGGCAAGGTGGAGAAGACGACAACCTACACGTACAAGCAGGACTGGAGCCCGACGGTGATCAACTCCGGAAACTTCAAGGAGTCGGGCCATGACAACCCTGCGGCGATGGAGTTTTCGTCCGAGCAGAAGTACGCGGCCAACGTCACGTTCGGCGCGTTCCGCCTCTCCGAGGACCAGATCCGCCGCATCGGCTCGACGCAGGCGTACGCCTTCCCCACCGACTTCGTGTGCAAGGTCGATCGCGTGCAGACGAAGGGCGCCACCATCTACGTGCCCAACACCGAGACGCGCGTGAACCCGCTCAACAGGCGCGACGTCGCCTCGCAGCCGCGCGTGGGCGACATGCGCGTGACGTTCCGCGTGGTGTACCCGCACGACATCTCGCTCATCGCCAAGCAGAAGGGCGACAGCTTCATCGACTACACCGCCAAGACCGGCAAGAAGCTGAACTACCTCGTGGACGGCGTTGAAGACGCGGCGGCGATGTTCGCCACTGCGCGCAAGAACAACGCCATGCTCACATGGCTCCTCCGCCTTGTCGGATTCCTTGCGATGTACATCGGCCTCGGCATGGTGTTCAAGCCCCTCAGCGTGCTTGCCGACGTTCTGCCGATCCTCGGCGACATCGTGGGCATCGGCACCGGAATCGTGGCTGGCCTGATCGCGTTCGTGTGCGCCGTCATCACGATCGCGATCGCGTGGATAACGTACCGTCCCGTGCTTGGCATCACGCTTCTCGTGCTGGCCGTGGCGGGAATCGTGCTGCTGATCAAGAAGCGCAGGGC
>CAMIVJ010000168.1 GCA_946401765.1 uncultured bacterium
ATATCTCCACGGTCGCCTCCGTTGTGTCAAGGAGGTTCTGCCCCAGATTCAGCGAGCCGGAGCCATTGCCGCTGCCGCGCATCTCCACCTGCCCGTCCTTGATGCTCACTTGCCCGCCAAGCACCGTGGCGGTAGAGCCTCCAACGGAGTCGGTGTAGTCGCCGTTGAAACTCCAACGGTGCGTGAGTTCCGCAGCATCGACTGCACTCGCCGCCGTAAACATTGCAAGGGCGATCATAGCACCGCGCATTGCTTTCTTCGCTGTCTTCATGATTGTTTCTCCCCTTTCGGCCATTTTCATGTTGAATCAAACATGCACAACTTTCGTTAGCATGAAAAATTATATCAAATCCCCTCCCCCTCCCGTCAACTATAATTTGAACTCCACCGGGGGACAGTCCCCAGGCCAAAATGGGGACAGTCCCCTTTAGACGGCGCAGTTTTAGCGTGAGCCTGAGGACATCCAGGCATCCTGGCGTCCAAACCACACGGGATATATGTCAAGGTGCGCCTCGAGCATCTGGCCCAACATGTCCTTGTATGGACGGTCAAGCACGTTGAAAAGGCCCGTATTTGCGCGCTCGCCGTTCTGCCCTTCGAAGAATCTGCCCGTGGCGGCCTGGTCGATAAGCGTGAACCATTCGATGCCGACCACGAAACCAAGTGCGGCCGCACCCTCCACATAGTTGCGGTAGGCCATGCCGCGCGCCTTCTGCGTGGGGAGATCGAAGCCGGACGGACCGCAGTTGGACTCCTTGGTGGACGTGTAGTAGAACTCGCTCCAGAACTGCGGTTTGCGGCCAGACCATTCGTAGATTCGCGTGACGAACGCGCTGTCTATCCCAGCAGCGTAGTAGTTGATCGACACAACGTCCATGTACTTGCCGCACACACGGCATAGAACCTCGTCGTTCGCGGTGGCTGGCTGCCAGCGGCTGCCGATGAGCATGTGGTTCGGATCGTTCCTGCGGAACTCGCGTTCAATGAGCGCGTAGTATGCGTCGAGAAAGATTTCGGTGAACGCGCGCACATCTGCGTGCGCCGCCTCGGTGGTGACGGCGAGGCCTTTCTCCTCCAGTGCCTTGAAGTCCGTCTCATCCGTCTTCCACGCCGTGTTGAACGCGGCGATGGCGCCGTATTTCCCGCGGAGGAACGCCACGAACTCGCGCTTCGCCGCATAGCTGCCGTCAAGCGCGGGAATCGCGCGAGAGACATCTTCGAGGCCCTGCTCGTTCGCAAGAAAGTAGCCGATCACAAGCGGATCTGCCGCGTGCCTGGCCATGCTCTTCATGCCCTTCGCAACCTCGGCACGGCTCTTCTCGTCGAACGGGTCGAACATTCCGCGCACCGAAGGAATCCAGCGCGGACTGCCGATGTTGACGAAACCGACGTACGGGAAATTCTTCTGCCGCGCGCTGGCCGACAAGTCTGAGAACGCGCCGATGGAGTTGAAGCCCACGGCGCGCACGCGGTTCACAAAGCGCGTGGCCTGCGCCTCGTCGTCGTACTTTCCGTACTTGCGGATGACGTTCGCCTTGTAGAAGGAGACTGCGCGGCCGTTCCACCAGTCGCCGGGACGGTCCTTCCACGCCGCGCCGTACCGTTCGTCATGCGGCGGCAGCCACTCGTATGCATCCTGACGATCGGTGACGTCAGTGTAGTCCTCGCCCGGACCAAAGGAGCAAACACCAAGATGGAAGAACGGGTTGCCGAGCGGGTCCACGAGGAACCAGCGTTCCCGTCCGCCTACATTCTTTTTCTCGCAGTGGAAGTATCCCGTTTTCTTCAACCCGAACTGCGCGCCCATGCCGTCAACGCCGCCGTAGACGTCAAGCCGGCAGCCGCGCTTCGCGAGCTTGCCCGCAAAATCGAGTCCCTTGTAGTACGCGGCTTCACCGGCAAGGTCCGCCTTCAACTCCGACTCGTCGGAAATCTTCCCGGGGAAATCGCGCGCGACCTGGCCGAACTTGTCGAGCAGACGCCTGCGCGCAAAGGCAGACGTGTCAAGCGACGCTTCTACCGTCCACTCCTTGATTCCTCCAGGCATGTGGAAGCCGCTCCAGAAAATCGCCCAGTTCCACTCGCGGTTGTCCTGCACCTCCATCCACGTGCCGGACGAAAACCTGAGCGCGAGCTTGGCGTTGTTGGGATCGCTAACCGCGAATGCCCTCGTGTTGCCCTGGAAGAGCTTCGCACCGCCCTTCACCAGCGGAAAGTCGCCGCTCTTCGAGTCCACATGCCACTTGCCTCCCTGATTGAAGGTTATCGGCACGTACATCTCCTGAAACGGCTTGCGGTAGCCGTTCGGCGTCTGTTCCAGGCGATAGTGCACGCGCTGGCCGTCGAGCGTTACTTTTAGGAGGCCATCATCCTTGTATTTGAGAACGCACATGTTTCCGTTGTGCCTCGTCTCGATCGGCTTGCAGCGGTCTTCGCCGCCGATGGCGAGCCGCGGGTGCGAGAGGTCGAACTCGCCCATGGAACCACAGGAGAAACGCACTCCGTCGCCGTGTAGGCTCATCGCAAGAGACGGCGCAGGCTTGAGTTTGTAGGCCTCCATTATCTCCGTGGGACGGCCATCGTTGGTGAACGCGCCAAGCTGATACGGGCTTTCCCGGCATTCAGGCTCCCAGTAGAACACGCCGCGGCAGCGACCGTTCGTGAGAAGGCGCGCGTCGTTCAGTATTCGCCAAAGCTCCTTGCGGCTCGCGCGCTGCGTCTCTGGCTCCTGCGTGCGGTTGTGAACGCCGGTCTCCACGATCATGACGTCGCAATTCCATTTCTCGGACAGCCTGCGAATGTTCTCCATGCACATAGCGATGGTTTTGTAGTGGTCTGGAATCTTCTTCTGCGCCCACCACGGGTAAAGCGACATGCCGATCATGTCCCACTTGGCGCCGCGCTCGGCCAGCATGCCCAGATTCCAGTCGTAGAGCCCGGCATCATGGCCACGGTCGAGGTGCACGAGGACGACCGCCTTGGGGAACACCTTTTTCACGGCCGCATATCCCGCCTTGAAGAGCGCTGCGTAGCCATCCGGCCGACTGTGATGTCCTGTAGGCCACACAAAGCCGCTCGCAGTCTCGTTTCCGACCTGCACCCACTTCGGCGCCACGTCTGCGGCCTTCAGCGCCTTCAGCACCGACTCCGTGTGCGCGGCGAGCAGTACGGAGACCTTGGCCACGTCGTTGGAATAGGGTGCCCAAG
Source organism: uncultured bacterium (assembly GCA_946401765.1). Classification (GTDB taxonomy): domain Bacteria; phylum Verrucomicrobiota; class Kiritimatiellia; order RFP12; family UBA1067; genus RUG572. Next base: position 3,208 of record CAMIVJ010000168.1, read on the forward strand.
CGGCGGGGATGATCTGGTGCCCGGGATCGGCCCATGTGTCCGAATAGTGAAAGTCGATCATCACATCCATGCCGGCCTTCTTCGCGCGCTTCGCCTTCTCGACGGTGTCCTTAGTCCCGCACCATCCATTCTTCGGATCCACCCACACGCGCAGGCGTACAGCCTTCATCCCGTAGTCGTCACGCAGAAGCGCGAAAAGGTCGCGTTCGACGCCTGCGGCCGTCTTGAACCGTGCGCCGTTACTCTCCATCTCGGAGACCCAGCTTATGTCCGCGCCGAGCACGAACCCGTCGTCCCCGCCGAACGCCGCCGCCGCAAAGGCTGCCGCGGCAAAAATCGCCATTTGGAATGTAATTCTCATGATGTGACTCTTATTGTACCATATTCTCCAGGCCCTGTGTTGAGCGGATTGCCCAAAAAGTGAACGCAGCACCATGGCAAAACTTCTAGACCACTGAGCGTCGAAGCGATTCAAACTTTCATTTTGCCATTGTCGGAAAGTGTGGGGTTTGCTATACTGTCTTCAGAAGACATTCTTGATGTTTCTGCGGCTGTACGGCTTTTCGTGCCAAGTGGCATGGGCCGCAGCCGCCGCGAAAACGATTTTCCGAACCAACTCGAAGGAGACTTGAAGATGCGTTTGAACCATGTGCCTTGTGTGCTGGCGGCGATGTGCGGACTCTGCGCATCGGCCCTTACTGTCACGGAGTGGAACAACACGAAGCTGAACGACATCGCCGTGAAGGACGGCAACGGCGCGATTGTCGTCCTGGGAACGGAAGGCTCCTGGAACGACACAGGAAGCACAAAGGAAAAAGTCTTCGACGGCGACACGGCCACGTTCTTCGACCCCCCGAACGAAGCGAGCCACGGCGGTCCCTGCTGGGCGGGCATCGAACTGGAGGAGCCTCGCATCGTCACCCGCATCCGCTATTTCGGACGCGCGGCAAACATCGTGCGAATGTATGGATGCGTCTTCCAGGGCGCGAACGAAGCAGACTTCTCAGACGCGGTTGATCTTCATGTGGCGACGGAGGCCGATGGCTGGGACGGCACCAACTGGGGCGACGTCCATGTGGCAAGCGAAGCATCGATGACGCCCTTCAAATACCTTCGCGTCGTCAGTCTGAACTACACGCTTGAGAATGAGCGAGGAGGGTATGCCGGAAACGCCGGCGAGGTCGAGTTCTACGGCGTGACGGAGGCGAAGATGAGGGACAAGTGGGGCGCCAAAACCGCAGAGTTCACTTCAACCTATCTGATCTCGACATTTTTGATCAACAACCACTTCTCTTTTGGAGTGGGCGCCTCTTCGCGTGTTCCTTTCTATGAGGTGCAGCGCAAGCGGCACGACGCAGACGACTCGGAATACAGAGACTGCGGCACCATTCCGTTCGCATTCGACGGATACACCGCAAATACGGACCGGGGCTATCTATTCCGTGACCCTGAACCAGTGTACGAGACGACGGACTACCGCGTGCGGGCGTACAACCCCTTCAATGGCGCATCCCCCTGGTTCACCATCGGCACGTTCACGCCCGAGAACGTCGCGCAGGGCACATGGATCGGGCCCACGGGATCGTGGAGCAACGACAACTCTCCCGCGACCAACGGCGAAAAGGCGTACGACGGCGATACGGCGACGTTCGTCGACCTGCCGGGCACCAAAAACAAAGGCGGCTGGACAGGTCTTGATCTCGGCGCGCCGGTTCTTGTCAAAGGCGCGCGCGCAGTCGCTCGCGTTGGATGGACCAGCCGCCTGAACGGGTCGATGGTCCAGGTGGCAACGGAGTTGATGCCTGACCCCTCCGGAAAATCCCAATATGAGTTTGTGGATCCCGTGACTGTGGGCATTTTCACTGACACCACCGAGAAGAGCGTGGCGGAGATCGTCTTCGACGAGCCGGTGCTGGCGCGGTATGTCCGCATCAAGGCGCCGGACGACGCAACCTTCAACACGGCGGAGTTCGAGGTCGATCTCACGCCCGTGCCGCAATTCGCGCCAGTCTTTACCGTCGCCATGTCGGACCTCGAGAACGAGTATGCCGTGGTGAGCTGGAATCATCTTGACGCAAACATGTACCGGGGAACTTCTACCGTCGTCTTCCGTGCGAACGGACCGCAGGGACCTTGGACGGAACTTGCAAGCCTGGATGTGGACACATCGTCATACACGGACGACACGCTGGTGGTCGGCCCGCGCTACTACTACGGCGTGGCGTTCCGCCGCACGATCGACGGCGTCGATCACACGGGCCCGATGAGCGTGCGCGCGTATCGGCGCGGACGTCGGCTGGACCGCAATCCTGCGGACGAGACCACGCTGCTCTCCGGCATCACTGCGTTCTCGAACGGTACGGTCTGGAACAACAGCGGAAACGACGCGTCGAAGCTGTTCGACGGCGACGCCACCACCTACGCCGACATGAACGAGAACGACGTCTTCATCGGCCTTGACATGGGAACGCCGGTCGGCTTCACGGCCGTAGCCGCTCTTCCCCGCGCCGGCTACACCTTCCGTCTGAACGCCACGGTCGTCTACGGTTCCAACGATTATCCGTCCTGGGACAATGTCGCGCCGATATCGGAGGCCCTCGTATGCACTTCCGATGCGGACTGGTGCATCGCCGCCACCACATCCGATGCGGAGTGCCGGTATCTGGTGCTGGGCAAGCCTGAGAAGGCAAACTTCAACTGTAACGTCGCCTTCTGGTGCATCGCCGCCACCACATCCGATGCGGAGTGCCGGTATCTGGTGCTGGGCAAGCCTGAGAAGGCAAACTTCAACTGCAACGTCGCCGAACTGCAGTTCTACGGATGGACGAGCGCGGAAGCGATGTCCGTACTGACGGCGCCCACTCATGTGACGCTGACAAAGGGCAACAGGGCGATCGCCATTGCGTGGGAGGCATGTGGGCAGGCGGTGTCATATACGATACGCCGCAAAATGGACGACGAGGCGTGGGAGACCATCGCCACCGACATCACAGACACCTCCTACACCGACGCGAACATACCTTTCAACGGCATACGCTACACCTATCAGGTCGTCGCTGTTGGCACCGACGCCACGGCGAATTCGGACGAATTTTCCATCCTCCCCTACACCTCCGGTGACGGAACCGGCCTCTGGGGCGTCTATACGAAGAACTTCACCCATGGGTA
>CAMIVJ010000169.1 GCA_946401765.1 uncultured bacterium
CTCGCCGCGGCATGGAAGCACGAGGCCGCACTCGGCGTCCTGGGCGAGCCACAGCAGCTTCCTGGCAGACGCTGGATAGACGCAGTTGACGATGGAGGCGCCTTCCTCGAGCGCGAGGCGCGCGGTCTCTGGGTGGTACGTGTCCACGGAGATCGGCGTCTGGCCAAGCTCGCGTGCGAGGATGTGCAGCACGGGCTCGAGGCGCGCCCATTCCACGCGCCACGCGACGGGTGTCGCGCCGGGGCGGGTGGACTCCGCGCCGAGGTCGATGATGTCCGCACCGTCTTTCACAAGCGTGCGGGCGCGAGAGACGGCCGCCTCTGTGCGCAGGCACCGCACTCCGTCTGCAAATGAGTCGGGCGTGACGTTCACGATGCCCATCACGCGCGCTTGCGAAAGGTCGACCTGGAAGTCTTTGCAGTGCCAGAGCATTGTCATTTGTCCTCTTCGTTGCGTTTGCGCTCAAGGCCGAGCAGCTGCTCGACGTCGCGTCCGTCCATCGTCTCCTTCTCGAGGAGCGTCTTCGCGAGCAGCTCCAGCTTGTCGCGGTTCTCCTCGATGAGCTTCGCCGCCTTTGCGTAGGCTTCGTCCACAAGGCGCTTCACCTCGGCGTCGATCGCCTCGGCCGTCTTCTGCGAGTAGGGCGGCGGAGATTCCTCGAGCGCGTAGGGATTGGGCTCGATGAAGCTCTGGAATCCGAACGCGTCGCTCATGCCGTACCTGCACACCATGGCGCGCGCGATGTCGGTGGCGCAGGCGATGTCGCTCGATGCGCCGGTGGAGATGTCCTTCGAGTACAGCGACTCCGCGATTCGCCCGCCGCAGAAGACCACGAGCTCGTCGAGGAAGTAGTTGCGCGAGCGGTTGAGCACGTCCTTCTCGGGCAGTGTCATCGTCACGCCGAGGGCGCGTCCGCGCGGGATGATCGACACCTTGTGCAGCGGGTCCGCGTTCTCCAGGAGAAGCTGCAGAAGGGCATGGCCCGCCTCGTGCCAGGCGGTCGTCTCGTATTCTTTGCGGGTGAATCCGGCGCTCTTGCGCTCGCTGCCCCAGAACACCTTGTCGCGCGCCTCTTCGAGGATGGAGTGGGGAATCGACTCCAGGTTGCGGCGCGCGGCGAGGAGGGCGGCCTCGTTGATGATGTTCGCGAGGTCGGCGCCTGAGTGGCCGGATGTGCCGCGCGCGAGGCGCGAGAGGTCTGCGTCCTCGCCGAGCTTCACCTTGGCGGCGTGGATCTTGAGTATCTCCTCGCGTCCCTTGAGCGTGGGAAGGTCCACATGCACCTGGCGGTCGAAGCGTCCGGGGCGGAGGAGGGCGGGGTCGAGGATGTCGGGGCGGTTCGTGGCGGCGATCACTATCACGCCGTCGTTCGTGCCGAAGCCGTCCATCTCCACGAGCATCGCGTTGAGCGTCTGGTCCGCGCTGCGCACGGCCGTCATGCCGCCGGCGTTGCGCTTCTGTCCCACGGAGTCGATCTCGTCGATGAAGATGATGCACGGCGCGTTCTTCTTGCCCTGCTCGAATAGGTCGCGAACACGGCTCGCGCCCACGCCCACGAACATCTCCTCGAAGTCGCTGCCGCTGATCGAGAAGAAGGGCACCTTGGCCTCGCCGGCGATTGCCTTCGCGAGAAGCGTCTTGCCGGTGCCGGGCGGACCCACGAGAAGGATTCCGCGCGGGATGCGCGCGCCGAGGCGCGTGAACTTCTTCGGGTCCTTGAGGAACTCCACGATCTCGGCCACGTCCTCCTTCGCCTCGTCGACGCCTGCGACGTCCTTGAACGTTACCTTGCCCTTGTTCTCGTTGCTGAGGCGCGCGCGCGACTTGCCGAACGAGAACATGCCTCCGCTGCCGCCGCCCATCATCTTGCGGTAGATGAGGAACCACATCAGCGCGGCGAACACGCCGAAGATGAGAAGCTGCTGCATGAAGGGGCCGAAGAGAGGCGCCTCTTCCTTCACTGGACACTTCACGTTCTTGTCGACGAGGAATTTCATCAATCCCTCGTTCTCGCCAGGCACCAGGTTCACCCTGAAGTCGGAGTCCTTGCCGCGCATGCGTCCGGAAAGGTATGTGCTGCCGCTCTCAAGCATTCGCACGCGCTCAACGCGCTCGACGGCGTTGGACTCCACGGCGGCCTTGAATTCGGTCTGAGAGATGTCCTGCACGGTTTTTGCGGTCGTTGGACCGAAGAAGCGCATCGAAAGCAGAATAACAGCCACGGAAAGCAGCACTATCCACCCTCCGCGCATGTTCTGCGGCCCCGGCGCCTTGGGCACCGGACGCTTCCGCCCGCTCTCTCCCTGCGGGCTATTTGTATGCTCGTTTGACATAGATGCAACATTATACCACATTTGATGCGCCGCGTGGGGTTTTTCTTGCGAAAAAACAGTCGCAACCCATGCTTAATTTGCATGGGCCTTAATTGTGGGGACAGTCCCCACGCACATATTATGGGCCGCGGGGGACAGTCCAGTGGAAAGGGCAGGTTGGCGAGGGGGTCAGTTAGGCAATGGATAGTGCTTGTTCATCGCCGCCGTGAAGAGGTCGATGCCCTCGAGCGTTTTCGAGATATGCTTCTTGTTCGGTTCGTCGGGGATGGTCATGCGCCAGGGGGCAGTGTAGATGCCCTTGAGGCGCTTCTGGTCTAGACGCGTCTTGCAGAACGAGACGAGCGCCTCTGCCGCATCGTCGCACGACCAGTTGGAGGTGCAGGGCAGGAGATCGTAGCCGGCGTCGTTGAGCGCAACGAACGATGCAGCGAGGTTGCGCTGGACGTCCCATGTGCCACTCTTCTTCTCGAATGATTTGTCCCAGAGGAGATGCTTGTCGCTGAAGTCCTTGCCATAGTACCACGGCGAGAGCAGGACGTCCTTCGGCATGCGGGCGAGGAACGCGTCGCGCCCGTCGCAGATCTTGTCCGACCACATCACGGCGCGAGATCCATTGCGCTCGACCTGGCGTACGGTGTAGAGGAGATCGTGCCACCAGAGCTCACCTTGACGGTAGACGGCGTAGAAGAGGTTCTTGCCAGCCGCGGGAACCTCCTCGTCGAAGCCCAGGTGGAAGAGGGCCGGCTTGTCAAAGATTGCGCATACGTCCGCAATGATGTCAGCAATCACCTTGTAGTAGGTCTGAGAAGAGACCATGCGGTGGTAGTCCTTAAGCCAGGAGTCGTGGCAGGTCGAGAAGTTGAGCTTTGGCATAGGCTCCATGCCGAGCGCACGGATGCGAGCGAGTTCGGCTCGCGTCTTCCCAACGCTCCATGTGCCCGCCACCGCGAGTTCTGGATGGCTGGGGTAGGAGATGCCTTCACCGAGGTCAATGAACACGAGATTCATTCTCCTTTCGGCCGCATGGTCGACGGACTTCTTCCAGAGGTCGTCGCGGCACTGGAGATAGCTGTGGTAGGGTGTGCGACTGCCGGCAGGACCGAGCGGGTTGGGCCGGGTCTGCTCCTCTTCGGCGCTCTTTGCGAGATCGTCGGGCCCCGCAGGATAGTCGCCCCACATGTTCGATCCGAGGTGGAGGAGCGCGCCGCGGTAGAAGGGGTGAGTCCCCGCTGCGTTCGCCGCGAATGCGCCACCGGTGGCCATGGCCGCCGTACCGATGAATTCTCTGCGTGTCGTCTGCATGTCTCCATCCTTTCGTTTGGTTTGCCGGAAGTGATAAAATTTTAACACAATAGGTCTGTTCAGTGCAAGTCTTCCGCAGGAAACTTTTCTGGACGAAGGCAATTGATGTTATTTCACTGGCGATTACCTGTGAGTAGTTTGGAGAAAAAGAGAGTTGACGGATGATAACCAAATGTGTTACCATATCGGCGTTAGTTAGTAACAGAGCGTTTGAATGATAAGAAGTTACCGAGATAAGGACACGGAGAAATTTGCCGGTGGCGAGTCCGTCCGCAGGTTTCAATCCTTCGCACGGGTCGCCTACAGGAAGATCAAGTACCTCATGGCGGCTGGTGCGCTCGAGGACTTACGTGTCCCACCGGGAAACCATCTTGAGGCTCTTTCCGGCGATAGGAATGGGCAGCATTCAATTCGCATCAATGACCAATGGCGGATATGCTTTGTCTGGAACGATGGCGGAGCGGAGGCGGTGGAAATAGTTGACTATCATTGAAGGAGAGAAAATGAAAATGGAACCTGTTCATCCTGGCGAGATTCTTCTTGAGGAGTTCCTCAAGCCGATGGGGATTTCGCAGTATCGCTTGGCCAAGGAAATTCATGTTCCCCTGCGGCGCGTGAACGAAATTGTGCTTGGCCGGCGCGGCATATCCGCCGATACGGCGCTGCGTTTCGCTAGGTTCTTCGGCACGACGCCTGAGGTCTGGCAGAACCTGCAGAGCCAGTACGAGATGGATGTCGCGAAGGGAAACATCTGGAGTAAAATCATGAAGACCGTCAGGCCGTTGCGCCGCAGCGCTGCTTGTCTGTAGTCGCACGATTCTGCTTTGGCACTTCGGGAATAGGCGGGGTGCGTAAGCCGGTCAACCAGGCACCTTGCGGCAACCCATCTTTTCAACGCGTTGAAATGAGGGTCTTTAGGGATAATCGCAAAGAAAGTCAAAAAGGATATGTTTATGCAGAAAAATTCATATCATGCGTTGTTTGCCGCTGCACTTGTTGCAGCGTTTCCAGTTCTGGCGCAGAACGAATGCCGGTTGACGTTCTCCGGTTACGAGGGCAAGGAGACGTTGAGAGACTTCCCCGCGCTTGTCAAGATCCCGGACGGTCTTACTGGATTCGACTACAAGGAATCGACCGCCGACGGGAGCGATCTCGCGTTCTGCAGTGCGGATGGCAAGCCGCTTGCGTACGAGATCGACACGTGGAACCCGGAAGGGGATTCGTACGTGTGGGTGCGCGTGCCGGAGCTGACGAAGGCTACGACTATCTTTGTAGAGTGGGGCGATTCCCAAATCCAGCAACCTGGAAACTCAGAAACCTCGAAACTTCTGAACTCTGTTTGGTCCGACGACTATCTCGCTGTGTGGCACTTCTCGAAGTTCAGGAAGGGCGTGACGCGCGACTCGAAGAACGGCCTCGAAGCCGAGGTGCGGGGTAAGGATACGCGCCTCTTCATCCACGCAGATGCGTTCGTGGGCAAGGGCTACTACGCCGCCGCAAAGACCACGAAGTGGGGAACGTACCTGAACGTGCCGAACGATCCGCGCTGGACAGCATACGAGAAGACGGGCAAACTGACGGTTTCGTTCATGGTCAACAGCACGATCGATCCTGATACCAAAACGGAAGAGCACCATGCGCGCATCGTCAGCAACAAGGCGGACTTCGGCGACGACAAGGGTTTCGAGGTTGCCATCGCTGGCGGCGAGCGCATCTGGTCGTGTGGGCAGGGGCGGACGAATTTCTGGTACGACGCCGACAAGCACGGCGGAACCGACAAATACACTTTCCGCGACGGCTGGGCGCACGTGACGGTGACATACGATGCAGAGGCGGGCGAGAGCGCCATCTACTTCAACGGGCGTCGCGTCGCGTCCGCGAAGGGCGCGGCGTATGCGCCGACGGTGACGGGGCATCCGCTCGCGATCGGACACTTCGCCGAGGCGCTCGTCTATGAGCGCGTGGCGAACGAGGAGTACTTCTGCGGCTATCTCGACGAGATGCGCCTCTCGAAGGCGGCGCTATCTCCCGACCGCATCCGCGCCGACTATCTCACGCTCACGCGCCCCACGCAGTTCGCCGTTGCGGAAGGCGGCAAAGTGGCGCGCGTCCTGACGCGCCGTCTCGCCGATGGCGACACGCCGCCTGTGGTGCCCGACATCGGTTCGTGGCGCGGCGTGAACGCCGTCTCGATGTTCTACTCGCCGTGGAACAAGACCGACGACTGCGCGTACGGATGCTATCTCGAATCGGAGTTTGCGCTCTTCAAGAAGCTTGGACTCAACTTCGCGCGCCTTCCGATCGACTACCGCTTCTTCGTCTCGGCGTACGACTGGGAGCATTGGCTAGAGGACGGTCTTGAAAAGGTCGATGCGGCAGTCGAGTACGGGCGCAAGTACGGAATCCACGTCAATCTCTGCCTCTACCGCGCGCCGGGCAAGATCGCCTATCCGGCGGAGAGGGGAACGATTGCCGTGACGCGCGATCCTGTTGCGCTTGAGGCGTTCAAGCGCATCTGGCGCGAATTCGCCCGCCGCTACAAGGGCATCCCGAACAGCGAACTGAGCTTCAATCTTGTCAACGAGCCGACGTTCTCCGAGAAAGACTTCATCCACGTGTTCGGCGAGACGGTGGACGCGATCCACAAGGTCGATTCTGGTCGGTTCATTCTCCTTGACGGCAACCAATGCGCCACAAAGCCCGTGCCCCATTTCTTCAACGTGCCGCTTACGGGCCAGT
>CAMIVJ010000170.1 GCA_946401765.1 uncultured bacterium
ATGAGGTATGCCTGGATCGTGTTCCAGTGCCTGCCAAGCCTGTATGGCGGCATTTTAGGGAGGTTGGGCCGTTCGTCTTGTGCTTTCATGCCTATAGCATAGCATAAAACTGGATAAAATCAAGACGGAAACAAGGAAATATGAAGTTATCCCCACACCCCCTCAAAGAAATTGCATTTTTCCCCTTGCGCCGGAAGCGCGGATTTGGCATAATGGTTGTGCTGAATCTTTCAGCCGCGCAGATGTGGTTTTGCGAGTTCCCTCAGGCCGCGCGGCCTGGCTCGCAGACGGCGCGGAAGAGGGGTTTTGCAACTACCTCAGGTGGAAATCCATGGCAACAGGAAAAGATCTCATGTTGAAAGCCATATGCGGGGAAGCCGCCGTCGCGGCGTTCGCCACGTTGACCATCGCCTTGGCGGGACTGTCCGCCGCAGGCGCTACGCTCAATGACGGCCTGGCGGTGTATCTGCCGTTCAATGGCGACATGGCGAACAAATCGACGTCTGGCGTCGCCGTGCAGGCCGCGCCCGAGCCGTCCGCCACGTGCGCCACGCTCGTCAATAACGGCTTTGTGGGCCAGTGCCTTGACATCACGACGTCGGGATCGGACTACGGCTACCTCAAACTGCCCGGCACCGACGCCGGCTCGCTGGCATATCCGAACAACAAGACCTTCTCCGCCATTCTCTGGCTGAGGCGCAGCGTGAACTGGACAAGCGACCCGATCGTTTTCGGTAACAACAGCTGGGCCGGAAAGGAAAAAGGATTCATATTTGCGGCCGCACAGGGCGGCAAGTCCCACGTCAACATGCATGCCGCCGACGGCAGCAACCGCTTCGATTTGTACTTCGACTGGGAGGCAACCGGAATCTGGACTTTCTACGCCGTGGTCGGCGACAATGGCACCTTCAGGGTATATCAGGGCAAGAGTGCCGCCGATAGCGCCCTGGGCAAGCAGACCACCACGCTCGCAAACTTCACCCTTGCGACCGGCTACCCGTTCTGCATCGGGCAGAGGCCGACGGATTTTGCCTACTCCGCCAAATTCACCGGCGCAATCGACGACTTCGCGCTCTGGAACCGAGCCCTCACAGAAGAGGAGATTCAGCGCATCTACGAGTGCGGCAGAGCGGGCATGGAACTCGGCGATGTCCTGAAGATCGACGCGCACGACGAGCCCACGATGACGGTTGACGCGAGCGACAACGATTCCGTGACTTTATCCTTCGGCGGCCGCCGCACGCAGCCGCTTGCGCTCTGCCTTGCGTACGGCGCGGCGGACGGCGGCGCCGACAAGTACGCATGGACTTCGTTCAGCAACCTGACCGAGGTCGCCGTCGGCGACGCGAGCTACACGTTCACCGTCCCGGCCTGGATGAAGACCAACCTTCGCTACCGCTTCTTCCTGATGCAGACGAACAGCCTTCCGTACGCAAAGGAAGTGAAATACGTGAAGTCCGCCGGCACTTCGTACATCGACACGGGCGTCGCCCCGCGCCGCTGGATGACAGCCGAGTTCGACGTAATGCCGGAGTCGCAGAACGGCACGTGGGACTGGATGTTCGGCGCAATGGCGTCCGACAAGGCGTCCAACTTCGGGCTGGCGCATTCTCCTCAGGATTTGTGGCACCTCGAAGTGAGCGGCGTCAACCAGAAGCCTTCGGGCGCCACGCTCGGAGAACTGCATCATCTCAAGTTCAACGCGGTTCTGTCAAGCTTCGACGGCGTCCTCTACACGCCGATGGTCGATATGGCTCACTTCGTCGAGAGCGGATGGACCGTCAACCTGTTTCGCAATGTCAAGAACGGCTCGCAGTACGACCAGACGCTGAAGGGATGGTTCGAATCGTTCGCGATCTATATGCCCGAGCGCAAGGTGCGCGACTTCAAGCCCGTGGTTGACGGAAACGGCACGGCCGGCATGTTCGACGCCGTGACGTGCCGGTTCTACCCTAGCGCCAGCGCCGCCGCGTTGACGGCAGGCGAGGATCTCGATCCCCTGCGCTATGGATGGGTGCGCGCCGTCACCGGCGGCGACGCATTTGTCGCCATTGCCGACGCCACGCCCGTCGCGGCAGCATACACGGGGGGCGGGGCTGATCCTCTCGACCTTTCCGACTCCGGCAACTGGACGTGCTACAACCTGAACGGCCAGGAGATACGGGATGGCGTTCCCACGTCCGAGACGGCCGTCACGGTGAGCGGTGCGACGCGCTTTGCCGTCCCTGAGCCAACGGTGTGGCGTTCGATAAAGTTCGAGGGAGCCGCGCTGCAGGCCGATGCTGACATGCGCGGCATGGATCTTTCGAAGGTTGTGGCGGGCTCGTCAATCGACCTCCAGGGGCATGCGCTGCAGATTGCCGGCTTTGACGGGGAGATGACGGCTTCGGTTGCGGTGACGGACTCGTCCGCGAACGCCTCCAGCCCGGGCGTGCTCACGATAGACGTCCCTGCAAACAAGATTTTCGCGGGCGGGTCCCTTGCCTTGAGCGGCAATCTCAGGCTTGCGAAGACGGGCGCAGGCATGTATGCGGCGTCGGCCGCGAACACGTACACGGGCGGAACGTACGTGCCGGCCGGAACGCTGCGCCTTGGCGCGGAACTGGCGGCATGTCTCGGCTCCGGACTTGTCACGGTCGGCGACGGCACGGAAACGGGCGCGACGATCGACGCATACGCCTTCGACATGAACGGCGCCGGCTCTGCCGGGCTCGTTCTCGCCGGCGGAACGATCACCAGTTCGAGGGCGACAGGAAATGCCATTATGCTTCCTTTGAGGCTGACCGTCGCCGATGCCGATTCGTACATCACGTATGGCGCCTTCTCCGCTGGGCATGACATGAACGTTCCCGTGGGGGCCACATGGAACCTTGGCGGCAGGACATTGCTGCTCACCCTCAACGGCCAGGATCCGGACATGGGAGCCTGCGAGCTGCTCACGTCCGGAGAAGGAGCATGGACGATGAGCAACGGGACGTTCAGGGTGGCCGTCAAGCTGGAAAACACCACGACGAAGACGGGGTGGCTGCATATCCGCGGGCTGAACGGAAAGGACGGCCTCAGCCTTGACATCGGCAATTCCGATCCGCGCCTCAATTACATAAGGAACAACGTGTCCCAGACTTCGTCCGTGTGGAACTTCACGTCGTCAACGCCTCTCAACAAATCTGTCGTCAGCGACGGGACTTCGGTGTTGGAAATATACGGCACATACACGCCAAACTCCGCATACGCATTCAGGATGATGATGATGGACGGTTCGGCGATAGATCTCACGTCCAAGACCGGCGCGTGGAGCACGGCGGTCGCCAAGGGCGTGCCCTTGGCGTTCTCGGAGAATGCCAGGATCACGGTAAACCTTGCGGGACGCACCGACCTGAAGACGATTGCGAAGTCGGGAAGCCCCTATGTCGTCACATGGTCGACGAGGCCGGCGGCTACGACGACGTTCGCCCTCGATGCGGCGACTGCTGCGGCCGGGTACAAGTGCGAAGTCACAGACGCAGGGCTGAAATTGTTTAGGCCCATGGGCATTGTGATCATCGTGAAGTGACAGGCCGTCTAGGAGACATGCGAGAAACTGTCTGCCATGCGACGCCCAAGGAACTTTCAAACGGACAGATGCCGCCACCTGGTAAGCCGGGTGGCCCACCTCGCCTTTTACCTGATCAAGGATGTGCCGCTTGCGGCGGCGGGTTTCGTTTCATCCGAAGGAGCCCCCCATTCGCCGCAGCGAACATATCGCTTGACTGCGAAGGGAAGGAGGGCTCTTGCATGAAGTTACTCCACCACTCCCACTCCACCAATGGGGTCAGACCCTCTGGCCCCCCTCTGCTCCTTCGGCAACATTATATCATTTTACGGCGGTTCACGGGACGAGCCAAAGCCCGAACAGGCCTCCGGCCATGTTGCCGGGCTTGGCGGCCAGTTTCACCTCGACCGTCTTTTTGCCCTTCAGCAACTCTTCGGGAACGGGCATCTCCACGAACCTGAAGCCATGCCGCCCGTAATCCTTGAGCTTCTCGGTGTGGATCGTGACGCCGTCCACCTGCACGTCGAACGCCCTGTTCCCGAACTCGCGCTTGTAGTATTCCGCCACGAGAGTCCGTCCGCCGGGCTTGCCGCCGACGGCAAGCCTGTAGCTGAAAGAGCCGCCTGGAAGCGCGTGACGCCATCTGTAGTCGCCGTACTTTCCGTACAGCCCGGCGCCGGACGCGGTTTTCACTCCGGCGAGGCCATGCGCCTTCTCCGAGCCCTCGTCGCCGATCTTCACGCTGTCCGTCGCACGGCTCGAAAGGCCGGCCTCCTTCGCGGCGGCCTCGGCGAACGCCCGCTCCTCCTCTTCGCTTAGCATCCTGAAGTAAGTGTGGTAATGGCTGAAATGCAGGTCGTAGATCGGCTTCAGGATGATTTCGCTTCCCACCAGACGGAACGCGATCGCCCCGCACGCAGTGCGCTCAAGGCATGATGCCGGGTCTGCGAACGCCCCTGGCGGAACGGTCGGCATAGGCACTCGCCCGTCTCGCTTCCAGCTTGACGTTGGACTGCTCGCCGGCCGGGCGATGTAGTCGCCCGGCTTCATCCCACCGCTTCCGCAGTCGCCCACGAGAAGCGTCGGCCCGTAGTAGAACGCAATGTACTCCTTCGACCCCCTCAGCCTCTCTGCCCGCAAGGACATCGGGAACTCCACTTCGATGCGGTCGCCCGCCTTCCATCTGCGGGCGATTTCGACGCATCCCGCTCCCGCGCGCGTCTGCCGTTCGCCGTTCACGTAGACCGCAAACCCCTCGCCGGCCCACGCCGGGCGACGCACCTTGACGGTGAAGGCCGCGTCCGCGCCGACGGCGTCCACCTTTATGCACGAGGTTTCACCGTAGGGGAACGCCGTGTCCTGCCGCAGTTTCACGCCGCGCTCCCTCCAGTCGAGGGTGGCGGGCGCGAAAAGCTGCACCGTCACGGCGCTATCGTCCGGCGCATGGGTGAACACCATCTGCGCGTATTTGCCCGGCGCCTCGAACCCCGTGCCTGTGCAGCACCACATGGAGTCGAACTCGTCCGAATAGGTGCGCGACGCGCCCGGCTTCACGGGAGTGTAGTAGATCGCGCGGCCCAGCACGGGGTCGTGCGTGGAAAGCAGGTGGTCGAAGAGGACGCGCTCGTAGAAGTCGATCTTGTCCGGCGACGGCTCCGTCTGGAACAGCGCCTCGGTCTGCCGGAGCATGTTCACGGAGTTGCAGGACTCCGGGCCGCCGTCGAGGAAGAGCTTCTCCTTGAACATCGCCTCGGGGAAAAGATGCTCGCCCAGCGTGTTTCCGCCGTTCGCCCACGAATGCAAGCCGGAGAACGCGCGCCATGCGTTTGAAATCGCCTTGTGCAGCCGCTCCTCGCCGGTGACGCGGTAGACGCGCTCGAAGCCAGTGTACTTCGGTATCTCGTTGTTCCCGTGGTGGAAATCGAGATGCGAAAGCCTCCCGTCGGCGAGCGGTGCGAGGGCGCGTTCGTGGCATAGGCGCCTGGCCCAGCGGCGGTACTTCTCGTCGCCCGTCATCAAAAACGCCTCCACGTACGTTTCAGGCATGGACCCGCTCTCGCAGTCGAGGAGCTTTTGCAGCTGCGCGTCGGAAAGCCTGTCCACGACCTTCCCGCCGAACCAGTCGGAAAGGCGCAGGAACACGCGCCTCGCCTTCTCGCTTCCGGTTGCGACATGGACGCGGTAAAGGCCGATGAGCAGTTTGTTCAACGTGTAGACCGGCGCGAAATGGCCGTTCACCATGTATCCGTATTGCGACTTTGGACTGTATACGAGGTCGATCTTGCCGGAGGCGATCTCGTCGAAAAGACCCTGCCGCCCCTTTATCGCGAGCGCGTATCCGTCCCCGTAGGCGTTTTGCACGGCCTCCAGCTCGTCCACTATGTATTCGAGCCTTCGCTTCAGTTCTTCGTCGCCGGTGGCCTCCACCGTCATGGCCGCCCCGGCCATGTAGAAGCCGAGTATCGCGCCCGGCAGGTCGAGCAAGTGCCTCGGCGACTCCCAGCCGCCGTATTGCGCGGCCTTCGGCTTCAGGCCGGCCTCGCTGCGGAAGCGGCTCAACATCCGATCCGGCTCCAGGCGCAGAAGGTACTTGCGGTTCTGCTCCTGCTGCCACTGGAGCGGCCCGCCGGTGAGGCGCACCCGGCTCAACGGGAACAAAGCCTCGGCGGACGGAACGAAGCCCGCCCCGCCGGCCGCGCACGACTGCAGCACTCCGCACGCCGCGACTGCGGCAAACGCCGCCACGGCGTCGCCAAGAATTGCCTTTGATGTTATTTGCATTGCATTCCTCCTTGATGTGATTGACTGCCGTCATTTGCTCTGTTTAGCATAACGCGCAA
>CAMIVJ010000171.1 GCA_946401765.1 uncultured bacterium
AGGGTCGAAGAGGTAGATTGCATCCGCGCTCTTGCCGAGGCCGAAAGGCGCCTGTAGGTTCTGCGGATCTAAGGGCAGCGTCTCGGAGTTCTTCGCGCCCGTCCAGATGCGCAGCGCCTCGCCGGGCGCGAGATGCACGCCGCGCGGGATGGTGAGGGCCTTGGACGACTTGGCGCTTGGAACGGGAGGCTCCGTGCTGTCTAGCGTGTCCGTCACCACCCATCCGGCGAGCGAGACGATGTTCGTGCCGTTGTTGTACAGCTCGAGCCAGTCGTCCATTGCGCCGGTGAGTGGATTCACGAACAGCGCGTTTTGCGCCATGAACTCGTTAAGGCGCACGTCATCGCGTCCGTGGCTGGGCAATGGCGCCGACTCAGGCACGTTCGGCGGCAGACCGTCCGGCGCGTCCGGCGATGTTTGGTACTGTCCCGGTTGCGCCACGCCCAGCACCGAGTTCGTTGCCGTGATGAGCATTCCCCATTCGATGTCCGAACTAGTGGCTACGTTCTGGTGCACTTCCACCGCGATTGTGTTCGTGCCGGCTACGAGCAGCGAAGGATCGATCTGGAAGAACTCCGTGAAAGTGCCTTCGGTATCCTGGGGGGCGTATGTCGTGGCGAGTGAGCTTTCCGTGAGCGCGCCATCGGGCGTGCGCGCGGAGCGGTGGATCTCGCGTCCGTTCAGGTACACCGCCGCGCAGTCGTCCACCATGTACGCCGCGTACACGGCGTCCAGAACGCCGCCCGCCGTGGTGGCGCCGTTGTCGAGGGCGGGGAGCTGGTCTGGACCCAGCCGCGCGTTCTCGGTGAGCTGCGCGTCGGAGAGCGCGGCGTTCCACACGCGCACTTCGTTGTACGTGGCCGAGGCGTCGTTGTCGTTGTATTGAGAATGCGCAAGCCAGCAGTTGACCTGGCCCTGCACCATTGGGGACCATCCGGTTGTGCCGGAATTGATCGTGCAGGAGCCCATCGTGACGCCGGTGCGCGCGTTCTTCTTGCGGAACGTGGCGTTCCATGTGCCGTCTGCCGCCTGGGCAAACACGGCCGAGATGTGGAACTCGGTGCCGATGGTGAACGGAGCAAGCTTGCCCTGGACGTCGCCGCCGATCTGCTTGATGCAGACTGCGTCATTGTTGATGGCCGTGCCGCTCGTCCAGGCTATGAGGATGTAGTCGGTTGTGCTGCTGCCGAAGTCGAACACTCGGCTCCAGTTCTGGCGCGCGTTGTGCGTGGCCCAGATCTCGATCGTGAAGGGCGAGCCGTCGGCGGGCATCACGTTCGCGCCGAGATCGATCCACGACGTTCCCTTTGATCCGCCCACGCACACTATTGAGTTCGTGGCGGAGTTGAAGGTGGGCCTTGTGCTGCCGTACAACGCTGCAGTGCGGCCGCCCGCAGTGTCCAGGAGCGAGCCGTTGAAGCTCCAGCGGTGCAGAAGATAGTTGCGCGCGGCGACGTCGGCTTCGGGGTGCGCGGGGAAGATGTTGTCCATGTGGCGCACTGATTCCGGCGGCGTGTAGAGAAACTGCGTGCGGAAGTAGTATGCCGCTCGCGTGGGGAGCGCGCCGATGTCCGTGGCAAGCGGAATCGCCCACGACGTGGAGTCCGTGTCGTGGCCTAGCGGACCACACCCGGAAGGCCATGCGCCGTCGTCAAACGCGGGGGCAAGCCAGTTGCTGCCGGGCGTCTGCACGGAATACATCCAGCGCTGGTTGAGCGGCACTAGCTGCCGCCCGCCCTGCTGCACATACGATATGCCCGAAGCGCTCCAGCATTCGGCGCGCGAGTTGTCGGCTTCGGGAGTGTAGAGCGAGATGGCAGTGCCTGGCTCCACCTCCGGCCATCCCTCGCCGCCCCATTCCACGCGGTCGATTACGGTGTCGTCCAGCTCAAGCCCGCGCGCCGCGCGCGCAAGGCGCAGCGTCCCCGTAGTGCCGAGCGCGCCCGAGGTCGCAGCGCCCGTAGGTGTGATCGCCCCGCCCGCGTAGAGACCCGCGTACACCTCCGCATCCTCTGCCACAACCGCGCTTTCGCCAGGCGCGAGGATGATGCCGCGCGGAAACGCGAAGTCGATCGATCCCGCAAGGTACACGCCGTCAAGGTTGAACGTGGTGCTGCTGGACGCATTGAGTATCTCCACGTAGCCGCCGCGCGGCTGGGCGGGCGAATGCATGATCGAGACGATCATTAGGCTCTCTGCGATTGAGTCAAGAGCGGGGCCCGTGTAGATTAGCGTGGTCTCTGCGGTGTAGAGCGTGGCGCCGTTCTCGCCGATGCCGGCAAAGGTGGCGGGCGTCTGCGGCTGCGTCAAGACGAACTGCGCCTTCCAGGCAGTGGGCGAGGTCCAGGTTACGTCCAGCGGCTCGCCGTTGCAGGTGATGGACGCCACCTGGAACGGCGCCTCGCCCGTGACTGTGGCGAGGTTCGATGCGAAGGACTGCGGCGAAGTGAGCGTGAAATCAGAGGCATTTGCGGAGTTGATCTGCTGCAGCACGTTTGAGCGCCTCGTCTGGATGTTCGCCTGCGCGCTCGAGAGGCCGCTCATGTTAACGCCGTCCGCAGCTAGGGCCGCATATCGTGCGCTGTAGTCGGCAAGTTCGTCCGATCCCGTGGTGCACGCCTCGACGAGCGCGATGAACTTGCGCCAGTAGCCGCGAGTGTGTTCGTAGTTTTTGAGCATGGTGCGGAAGCTTGGGTCGATGAGCTTGAGCGACGACGACTGCGGGTTCACGACGTCGGTCATGCTTCTGTCGCGCGTGTTCGGCGCGCCGAAGCTCGTGTCGATGTCCCACGCGAGAAGCGCCCATCCCTTCGGTCCGTCGTAGATGTATGCGTTCTTTCCGCGCTCCTTGCCGTACGAATCGTAGTTGCCAACGTACTGGTGAAGTGCGGAGACGGCGAGGAAGGAGTCAACGTCGGCCACCTTGGCGAGGTCGCGGGGATATGTGGGACTCGTTACGTTGTTGAACGTAGTGACGAGATTGTAGAACTCGTCGTAGTCGCTCGCCTCGAAGTTCTCGCATGCGCGAGCGAGCCAGTGCCAGCGGTAGCGCGAGCGCTTGTACACGGTGTTGCCGTCGTTGTCCGTGGTCTTGAACGACTCGAGCGTGGCGCCGACTTCCTGTCCGCCGCGCGTGTACTTGAAATCTCCGAAGTTGTTGGGGTTGTACTCGAACCAGTCGTCGCACTTGTAGAGGCGTCCGTTCGTCTTCTCGGGGAACCAGTGGTCGATCATGGAGCTGTTGGGCTTCTCGGTGTCTTCCACCACGCCCTGCGAGTTCTGCAGAGTGCCGTTCGCGTAGAGGTGCACGACGCGGCGGTACACCGCGGCCTGGCCGAGGCGGCGTGCGAGGGCGTAGCAGAACTGCTCCTTGAAGACGGTTGGGTCCTCGCCGCTGCCGGGGTTGCCGGCGCAGGCGAGAACGAGGCCGTCGTCGTCGAGGAGCGCGTCGTCCTTCTCGAACTCGAGCTTGTAGTCGATGAAGCCGTTGTTTATTGGCCTCGAGAAACCCTTGCAGTGGAAGGGCGAGCCGCCGTACTGGATGCCGGCGTTGTAGATCACGCGGTCGTTGCCGTAGATGAAGGCGCAGGGAACGGGCGCGTTGCTGTCCTGGTTCCTCACGCGCCATGCCTCGAGGTTGGCGGCCGTTATCCAGAAGCGGTATGTGCCGAAGGTGTATGAGACGTGCGGGTCGTTCCAGCGGACGAGGCATTCGCGCGACGCGTCTGCCGGGAACGAGCGCGCGGCGTGCGACTGCGAGGCGTCCGATGCCGTCACGCGGAATCCAACAAGCGAGTTTGCCGCCGGCGCGGGAATCGTCGCCGAATACCATCCCGCTTCGCAGGCGGCCATCACGACCGTCGTGGTGGTGGCGTTGCCGTCCACGTGCCAGGCGAGAGTCACGGCGTCGACGCCGTCAGGGTCGTCCACGCGGGCATACACCGTCACGCTCTCGCCGTTTGCGGGCAGCAGCGGATCGTGCGTCACTTCCGCGATGGCGGGCGCGGCGTTTGCGGCGCGGCTGTTGGCGCGGCCGGGCGTGCCGAACGCGTGCGTCGTCGTGATGTCGCCGCATGCCTCGATCCAGTTGCCGCGCGCGCGCATCAGCACGTCGGGCGAGCCGGCGAGCCACTTGACGCGCATCGAGATTGTGCCTGAGCCGGACTCCGGCAGGTTCGACGTTAGCGTGCCGCGAATGCCGTTGCCGCCCGTGTGCAGGCGGCCCGTGGCGCGCACGTGCAGAACCTTCGCGCCTGCATCGGCCTGAGCGTTCGCCTCTATCGCGCTCGCCGCGTGCGTGCCATGGAATCGCCATGTTGAGTTGGAGTCTTCGAAGGAGGGATTCACCACGAGGTTGGAACCGGTGGCGGATTTCAGCACCACCGAGTCCACAAGGCATTCGCCGGCGCCGTATAGGCCGAGCTCCACCTGCGTGGGATCGCCATAGCTGTCGTCGGAGCGGCCGTACTCAATCGCGCCGGTGTATTCGATCGTCTTCCAGCCGCATGTGCGCGGCTCGGCGCTGGCGGACCAGCTTCCGGCGAGCAGCGGGTCCGAACGAGGGTCCACGCGCTCAAGCGAGCTGCCTCCGCCGTCCGCAAGGTCGCCCCACGCGCCGCCGTCGCGGTAGCGCACCTCCTCCATGATCACGAGGCTGGTGGTGGTGGCATCTGCAGCTGCGTCCCACACTTCCATCGGACGCCTCAGCCTCACGGTGCCGCTGCCGTTCGGGAGCGAGCTAGTGAAACCGTCCGCCGCCAGAAGCCCCGCAAAGTCGGCGTACAGTTCTCGAAACGCGCTACGCTTGCCTGCGACGACGAGATACCCGTTCGCGGGGATGCGTTCGGTGAATTCATAGTCCACGTCACCCGAAATCACCCAGCCGGTGAGGTCGATCTCCTGGTCGGTTGTGTTCAGAAGCTCGATGTACTCGTGGTCGCGGTTTTCTGTGAGAGGGTGGTACATTATCTCGTTCAGCACCACGGGGGACTGCATACGCGGGGCGTTGCGCGAGCCAGGTGTGGGCAAGGAGAGAAGGGCTAGGCGCGAGGAGCCGTCGGGGGAGCGTCCGTACGCGCCGCCGATCGGCACTGCCGGAAGGCGCACGGCGTCGATGACGGCAGAAGATTCGGCTGCGGGCGCGCGCAGGAGAATTTCGTCCTTCGCGCCTGTCACGGCGAAGCCGAGAGTCGCCTCGTCGACTGCGAGAAGCGCGTGCGGGGCGAGAGTGGCGTCTGCGGGGAAGGTGTAGGATGCGGATGTCTTTGCCGAGGAGATGGTGCATCCGGCGAGAGAGACGGTGGATGCGCCGGCGTTGATCAGCTCGACTGCGCCGCCAGAGTTGGCGGAATGGGGGATGAGCTCGTTGATGAGCAGCGTTGCGCGAGAGGTGCTGCGGGCGGGTTCGGCCGCGCCGGGAGAGCCGCCGGGAAGTGCGGAGCAGGACCATGCGGCGGGATTCGTTTGGCCGAGAGAGGGGCGGGCGAGGACGAGAGAGTGTCCGGATCCTGCGATGCCGGCGGGCCATGGATCGGAGTCCTTGATCTTGACGGAGAAAAGCTCCGCGCCGAGCTCGTCGTGCAGCCGGAGCTGGGCGGTGTATTCAAAGGCGTCGGCGCGGCTTGCCTGCAGCACGCCCGTAAGACCGTAGATTGTGGCGACGTCGGCGGCGTGCGGGGCGATGACCACGCGTCCAAGGGCGGGGATGGAGTAGCCCTGCGGGAAGGTGAACTCGAGCGCGCCGGAGAGAGTCCAGCCGCCCACGCGCTGCGGGAATGGGTTGGAGTTGTAGAGCTCCACGAAACGCGCGTCGAGCCCGTCGGCGCGCGCCGCGGGCTGCGCGTGCACTTCGGCGAGCACGATCGGTCCGCGCCGCGTTGCGGGGCCTGGCGCCTCCTCGCCGCCGCGCAGAAGACGCAAAAGCACTGGAGCAGGCGCGGACGCGTGCAACATCGCCGCGGCGCACATGCCTAGCACTATGGGAAGAATGTATCTTGTCATGGTTGCCTAAATTATATCATAATTTCGCGCGTGCGCGTAGTTTTTCGTCCACCTGACATTC
Organism: uncultured bacterium; assembly: GCA_946401765.1. Classification (GTDB taxonomy): domain Bacteria; phylum Verrucomicrobiota; class Kiritimatiellia; order RFP12; family UBA1067; genus RUG572. Next base: position 6,062 of record CAMIVJ010000171.1, read on the forward strand.
CGGTTCGGGCTTTTCTTTGCGCACAAGGGCGGGGTTTTGTGGTATAATTACCGCCATGCACGCCATGTTCCGTGATGTCAGTGCTGGAGGGAGAAAACTCGCATGAAAAAGACGACAAGAGCTGAATTGACCAAGTTGGGATGCTGCGGCGCGGCCGGCATTCTTTCAATGGCATTCACAGTGTTTGCGGTGGCTGCGCTGGCGTACGCGCCGGCGCCGATTGTGTTCGACACGCCCGCAGCAGACGAGAAGGGCATGATGGTGCTTGGCAACGGCGAGGTCGGCGCGATGGCGT
>CAMIVJ010000172.1 GCA_946401765.1 uncultured bacterium
GATAGCGCACAAGCGCGTCCACGTCATGGCCGGCGAGCTTGTTGGAGCGGGCGGCGAAGCCCTCCAGCTCCATGACGAAGAGCATCTTCACCACCTTCGCCCCCACGGCATCGACAAGCCGCGCGCATGCCTCGGCCGTGCCGCCGGTCGCGAGCAGATCGTCCACGACGACGACCCGCGCGCCAGGCCTGAGCGCGTCCTTGTGCATCTCAAGAGCATCCGTGCCGTACTCCAGCTCGTAGGAGGCGGAAACCGTCTCGCGCGGCAGCTTTCCGGGTTTTCGCACCGGCACGAACGACTTGTTCAACTTGTACGCAAGCGGCATTCCAAAAATAAAGCCGCGCGACTCCATCGACACAACGGCGTCAAACGCCACGCCCTCCAGGCGGTCGGCCAGCTGGTCGATGGCCAGGCGAAGCCCGTCGGCGCTATCGAGGATTCCGGTGACGTCGCGGAACTCGATCCCCGGCTTCGGGAAGTCGGGGATCGAGCAGATGTATGATTCAAGGCTCTTCACTGCTCAATGCTCCTCAAAGCGTGCCGAATATGCGGTCGCCGGCGTCGCCAAGCCCTGGCACTATGTAAAAGTGCGAGTTCAGGCGCTCGTCCTTTGCGGCGGTGAACACCGGCACGTCTGGATGGTGGCTCTCGAAGTTCTCGATGCCCTCAGGGGCCGAGACGAGGTTGAGGAAGATTATCTTCCTGTATCCGAGCTTCTTCAGCTGCGACACTGCGTCAACCGCGCTGCCGCCCGTGGCGAACATCGGGTCGATCACTATGGCAAGCTCGTTGCCCTTGGCCGGGGGCACCTTGGCGTAGTACGGCACGGGCTCGGCGGTCTCCTCGTTGCGCTGCATGCCCAATACGCCCACCTTGGCGTAGGGCAGCACGTGCAGCATGGCGTCGAGCATGCCCATGCCGGCTCGCAGGATGGGCACGAGCACGATGTCCTCGGCCACCTTCCGGCCCACGGTCTTCGTCAAGGGGGTCTGGATCGGGACCTCCTCGGTGGCGAGGTCCTTCAGCGCCTCATACGCAAGGAAGGTGGTTATTTCGCTCACGAGCTCGCGGAAGAGCTTGGGCTGCGTGGCGACGTCGCGCATGTAGGCCATGCGGTGGTCCACCAGAGGGTGGCTGACGACGGTTGTCATTGCTGGCTCCTCAGAAGTTCACTGCTATGCCCACGCCGCCCCAAGCGAAGTCCTTGTACTGGCCGTAGTCGCCGCCGCTGCCATGCTCGGCCGCCGCGCGCAGCGAGTGGTCGTAGACGTGGCACCAGTACACCTTGGCGAAGATGCCGATGTTGGCGGTGATCTCGTAGAGGGCGTCGACGCCGATCTTGGTGGTGGCGAATCCAGAGCCGTGGACCTCTGTCCAGCCGGCCGTGGGGAAGCACCAGTTGTAGCGGTGGCTGCGGTACGTCCAAACCATCTGCGGGGTGATGGAGAGCTTGTCGATCGGCATGAATGTGCGCTTCACGCCCATTTCCCAGAGGTTGGCCTTGTTCTCGTGGTATTCGTGCACCCAGTTCACGAACGGGTTGAGATAGGGGTTCTTGAACTCGAAGTAGTGGTTCCAGTCCATGGTGGTCATGGTGTCATGGCCGTACTGGAAGTGGCTCTTGCCGTGCGTGTTGTGGTCGTGGCCGCGTCCGTGGGGGTAGTAGTACCACACGAAGGTGGTACGGTAGTCAAGGCCCCACTTGCGGTCGTCGTCGAACCAGAACGTCTTGCCCCAGTGGATGTTGGGATCCCACTCGTTGAACGCCTTTCCGTAGAGGTCGCGGCGCTTGTCGGTGAGGTCGGTGTTGCTCCACACGCCGACGCCGAGATAACCGAACTCCCATTGGTTCCACGAGAGGTTGAAGTTCACCTCGAGATATCCCTGGAGAGTGGGCTCGGAGTTGAGCAGCGATCCGTAGAGCTGGTAGCCGGAGTATATGCCGTAGTTTCCGAAGCCCCAGAACAGCGGGTCGCCTCTTTCCACTATCACCGGCGCGGCGACCTCCGCCTCGCCCGCCTTGGGCGCCTCCACCTTCTTTGGCGCCGCTTTGGCGTCCTCCGCGAACACGAATCCCGCCGCGGCAGCCGCGACAGCGAGAACCACACTCTTCATTTCCGTTTTCCTTTCTTTTTCGGCGACGGTCCCCCCGCCGCGCAGTTCAAGAACTCCTAAGATTATATCATTTTTCCGCGGCTCTGTGGCGCAAAGAATGCGTACGCGCCAGTTTCTGGGCAAGAGCGTCCGCGGCGTTGAAGACGCCCGCGAGAAGCGCGCCCGAGATGGAATGCCACACGCACGACACGGCCGATGCCACCGCAGCCTCCGGCATCGCGGGGAAGTGCTTCCCGGCAAGCACCGTCGCGAGCCCCGCGTTCTGCATTCCCACCTCGATCGATATCGTGCGCCGCTTCGGCTGCGTGAACCGCGCCGCGACTCCGGAGAGATAGCCAAGCACATACCCGAGCGAGTTGTGCAGGAACACGCCCGCGAAGATGAGCGCGCCCGACTTCACGATGCTCTCGCCGTGCGCCGAGACCACCCCTCCCACGATGCACGCAAGCCCCAGCACCGCCACGCCCGGCATCACCTTCATCACCTCGCGGTAGCCGCGCCTGCTCTCGAACGCCGTGTTGAGCGCGTATCCCAACGCGATCGGCATGATAGTGACGATGAGGATCGACTTGAACATCCCCACCGCGTCAACGTCTACGCTCTCCCCGGCGAGCCACAGCATGAGAAACGGCGTCATCAGCGGAGCCGCCAGCGTCGAGACCGTCGTCATCCCCACGGAGAACGCGACGTCGCCCTTGCAGAGGAAGCTCATGATGTTCGAGGATACGCCGCCCGGGCAGCACCCCACGAGCATCAGCCCCACTCCCACCTCGCGCGGCAGCCCGAGCACGCGCACGAGCGTCCATGCTATGAGCGGCATGAACGTGAACTGCGCAAGCGCGCCTACGACCATGTCCTGCGGACGCGACGCCAGAATGCGGAAGTCTTCGCTCTTGAGCGTCATCCCCATCGTGAGCATGATCACGCCGAGAACGGCAGTCTGCGTGTATCCGCGCACCCACCCAAACACGCCAGGCGCAAAGTACGTCCCCACCGCCACCGCCGAAATGAAGAGCGGCGTCCACTTCGACAGCCACGCCGAAACCAACTGCAGAAAACGCATCATTGTCTTGTTGCCTCCAATATCGCGGCGGTGGCGAGGATGGCGCCGCCGGATGGACGGCGGATTGCGTGGAGGGTCTTGTCGCCGACGGTGCAGAATTCCGACGCCAGCGCCTCGCCCGCCTTCGCCGCCTGACGGAACACGATGTCCATCTCCCCCGGCAGGGCAGTCGCCCCGCGACCGCCGCATTCCAGCATCCACTCCACATAGTGCACGTTGTTCACATGGTCGTTGAAGTCGAGGTCGCAGTGGCGCGTGAGGATGTCCACGCCGCCCTCGACGGACGGCAGATGCGCGAACTTGCCGCCTATGTCGGGCAGTTCCACGTCGGGCGTGCCTGGCGGCACGATCTCAGCAAACGTCTCGGGCAGCTTCGCGATCTTCTGCGCCGCCATGTCGACGTAGAGCCATTCCGACGAAGCGCGGAAAAGCTCTGCGCCGGTCTTGTCCAGCCCCAGAAAGCAGCGCTTCGCAATGAGGCGCCCCTTCATGCCGCTCGGCCATGTGCGCACCGTCACCGTCTCGCCCCACGGCACATAGTGCGCCACGCTCACGCGGAGGCGCGAGAGCATCCACGTGAGGCCTTCGTCCTGAAGCGCGCGAATGCCCCAGCCAAGATTCGCCGCGCTGATCCCCGCCGCCTCCTGCATGTAGTTGCACAGCGTGGGCAGCGTAACGTGGTTCTCGATGCCCGCCTCGTATGACCTCACCGTGAAGTTCACGTCGGTTGAGTTTGCGATCTTCATCTCGTGCGCCTCATCATGATTCACTGCGCGGATGCTCCCGAAGGCTCATCCGCTTCGCCAAGGGCCGGCTCCACGTGCACCACGACGTCGTCCACGTCGATTCCGGCATTTATCACCGCGTCCTTCACTGCATGGCCCACGGCGTGGCCCTCCGTGATGGTGAGCGAAGGATCCACCATCACGTGGATGTCGGCCTGATACGCGCTGCCGTACCGGCGCGCACGCGCCTTGTGGACGCTCTTCACGTCAGCCACCTTGCGCGCCACCGCGGCCACCGCCTCGGCCTTGCCCTCGATGCTGGCGTCCACCAGTTCCTCGAAAGCCGGCTTGGCGAGCTGCCACGCCGCCCTGAAGATGAACACCACCACCAGCAGCGCGCCTACCGCGTCCAGCCAGGCGAGCGAGGGGAAGAACCTCGCGATCACCACCACAACTGCCACCGGCACGGAGCTCAGCGCGTCCGAACGATGGTGCCATGCGTTCGACTCCAGCGCCGAAGACTTCACTCGCCTGGCGACGCGCCGCGTCCAGCGGAACAGAGCCTCCTTCACCACAACCGACACGAACGCAAGCCCGGCGGCGGCGATGCCCGGCGGCGAAACGGACTTCGCCGACTGCAGTCGCGCCGCCGCGTTCGAAGCCAATTCACACGCCACGCTCGCAAGGCCGAACGCGATGAACACCGTCACCAGCGCCTCGATCTTCCCATGCCCGTAGGGATGCCGCTCGTCCGCAGGCGCCGTCCAATAGCGCACGCCCAGCAGCACGGCCACGTCGGTCACCAGATCCGACACCGAATGCACGGCGTCGGCCACCAGCGCCTGCGAGGCGCACGTCAATCCGACGACGGCCTTCGCCGCGGCAAGCGCGATGTTCACCACCATGCCTGCGAGCGTGACACGCCGCACGGCAAGAACGACTTCGGTGCTCCCTATCATGGGAACTGCGCAATCAGCGGTTGAAGCCCTTGTGGTTCATGAACTCCCAGATGCGGCCGAGCCACGTGTAGCTGCCGGTGCCGGGAGAGGCGTTTCTCTGGAAGCAGTGCGGCCTGAGGCAGAGCGTGTGGAGGTCGCTCGCTATTCCCATGCGGCGCATCTGCTCCCAGGTCTTAACGGAGTTCATCGCGGCCCAGCCGTCGGCGTCGCCGTGGATGAACACCATCGGGCAGGTGTCGGGATCGAACGCGAATTCGGGCACCGGGCGCGCGGAGTCGTCGTTGCCGCCGGTTGAGTTGTGCGAGTCCACGCCGTCCGTGAGCGCGTATGCGGGATAGATGCCCACGCCCCACTGCACGTTGCAGGGAATGTTGTCGATCTTGTCGACGTTCCAGTACGAGCGGCTGCGCGCGCTCGTGACGCCCATGAGCGTGAGGTGTCCGCCTGCCGACGAGCCCATGATGCCGATGCGGTTGGGGTCGAGCCCCTTCTCGGCGGCCTTTGAGCGCACGATGCGGATGCAGCGCTGAAGGTCCTGCCAAGCCGTCGTGTGCTTGGCGAGCGGCGCCGCGGGACGGGGCGTGCGGTACTTCATCGTGACCACCGCCATGCCCTTCTCGTTAAGGAACCGCCGCGCAGGCGCAACCTCGAAGCTGTCGGGGCTGTTGCCGCCGTAAGCGCCGCCGGAGTATATGATCTGGATCGCCTTCGTGGTGAGGTTCGAGGGGATGTACCATTCGAGATACGGCACGCACTGGCGCTTCTGGAAGTCGGGGATGCGGCCCTTCGGCCACAGCTCCTCCTTGGCGTACTTCGCCGGATCGTGGAAATCCTTCGCGTAGCGCTTCATCAGGTCCTCGGCCGGCGCGAGCGGACCAGTGAAGCCGAGCTGGGTGAGAAACTCCATCGCGCGGTCGAACCAGTTGTCGTACGCGGTCGCCTTGTCGCCCCTGCCGTCCTTGCCCCAGAACCCGTGTGGACGGTCGGCGAAGAGGTGGAGCTCGGCGGGAACCTTGTGCTTCCTGAGCTCGCGGTAGACGAACGTGGAGGCCGTGGGCGAATAGACGTCGGCGCTGCCGTGGAACATGCACATGGGGGCAGTCTTCGCGTCGAACTTGAAGATGGGGTCGAGCGTCGCGTCGATTGCCTGGCCGTTGCGCGTGTTGGGGTCGCCGATGCCGTCGGTCATCGCGTAGGCGATGGCGCCGGTGATGGCCCAGTTGATATGGCAGGGAATGTCGTCAGTCTCGTCGATGCGCGCGTATGCGGGCGTGAGGGCGCTAGTGGCGAGAAGCGTGGCGAGGTGGGAGCCGGCTGACATCGAGATCGTGCCGATCTTCTCGGGGTCGAAGCCCCTGTCCTTCGCTGCCGCCCTTACGAGCCTCACGGCTCGCTGGCCGTCCTCCCATGCACTCTGGTGTATCGGCAGGCCTTTCGGACGCGGCGTGCGATAGACG
>CAMIVJ010000173.1 GCA_946401765.1 uncultured bacterium
AGCACATCAAAAAAGTGACGTCCACCGGCTTCGCCGCCAGCGCCGCCGCAGCGCACGCGCATGCGATGGTTAATAGTTTCTTTACGCCGGCAATCTTCAAGCCTTCACACCCTCAACCTTTAAGTTTTCACGTCTTGTCCGCCGGTGGGAAGGTACCGGAGGCGACTTCGGCGACGTACTGCGCGAAGGCGGCGCGAGCGGAATCGGCGAGATGCGCGTACTGCTTAACGAATGACGGCACGTGGCCGGTGTTGAGACCGAGAAGGTCGTGCATCACGAGCCATTGCGCGTCGCAGACGGGGCCTGCGCCGATGCCCACCGTGGGTATCTTGAGCGCGGCTGTGATCTGCGCACCCAGATCGTTCGGCACGCATTCGAGCGTGACGGCGAAAGCGCCTGCGGCCTCCACGGCCTCGGCGTCGGCGAGAACCTGGGCGGCGGCCTCGCGCGTCTTGCCCTGCTTCTTGAAGCCGCCATACGCGTTGACGCTCTGCGGCGTCATGCCGACGTGGGCGAGAACCGGTATGCCTGCCTCGGTCATGCGGCGGATGAGGCCGCACACGCGCGCGCCGCCCTCGAGCTTGATGGCGTCTGCGCCGACCTTGAGGCACGCGACGGCGTTCGCCATCGCCGCGTCGTCGCCGCACTGGTACGAGCCGAACGGCATGTCTGCCACGACGAGGGCGTTCTTCACGGCGCGAGCGACAGCCGCCGTGGCGCTGAGAGTCTCCTCCATCTTTACGGGCAGAGTCGTCTCGTAGCCGAGCATCGTCATGCCCATGGAGTCGCCCACGAGTATGCATGGCACGCCCGCCTCGTCGGCGAGGCGCGCGAAGCAGGCGTCGTAGGCCGTGCAGCAGCCGAGCTTCTCATGCCCCTTGGCCGCCTGGAATGTAGAAACTGTCCACTTCTTCATGGCGTAGATTATAGCATATTGAGTGCGGAGTGCCTAGTGCCTAGTGACTGGTGCTGCGTTCTGGAAGTTCTTCCAGAAGCGGCGCGGACACTCGCCGTCGCCTCATCGGAAGGCATGTCAACTGAGCTCCGCTGAAATGATGGCAGTCCATGCAGATGTGTGGTATAATAGTGTCGTCAGCAAAACCCAGAAAAGGAGATTGACATGATCAAGAAGAGAGAATGCCTCGTCTGCGCTTCGGCGCTTGCGATGGGCGTGTTTGCGCAGGTGGTGCAGCAGCCCGTCGTGGTGCAGCAGCCTGTTGTGACCCAGCCGGTTGTCACCCAGCCCGTGGTGACCCAGCCGGTAGTGACGCAGCCTGTGGTTGTCGAGCAGCCCGTTGTGGTTGCCGGCCCTGCTGGACGCGTGTTGCCGCCTGGTTACATGTGGTGTTCGAAGTGCGGTGGTGACGGCTACAACCGCACATGGTACGGATGGCCCAAGAAGTGCCACATCTGCGGCGGCGACGGCATGCGTCGTCTTCCTCCTCCGCCTCCACCGCCCGTGGTGCGTCCTCCTCACCACCACCACAAGCCTGTGGTCGCCCCGCGTCCGCCGGCGCCTAGGCCTGCGCCCAAGCCCGTGGTGAAGCCCGGCCCGAGGCCCGCGCCGCATCCGGCACCAGGCCCCAAGCCCGGTCCCAAGCCTGGTCCTAAGCCCGCGCCGAAGGGCCCTGGCCATCGCTAATGCATTCACGCTCGCGCACATGACGTGCGCGTGTGCGCTCGGGCGTACGCATCGGGAGATTCTCGATGCCTACGCCGCGGGCGCGGCGCCGGGGATGCTCGAGATTTCGAGCGACATCCCCGGCCGTAGCATCTTTTTCGGCATGGTGCCGGGAGAGCTGCCGCGCATTGACGAGAGCGAGTTCGACATGCGCGCGTGCAGGCTTCTTCTCCTGGCGGTTGAAAGCATGCAAGCCGAGCTTTCGGCGCTCGTGTCAAAGTATTCCCCAGAGCGCGTGGCGGTGGTGCTTGGAGCATCCAACACCGGCATCGACGAGGCTCAGAGCTATGTGGACGGATGGCTTTCCGCAGGCGCCAATCCGGCGACGATGGGGATGGAGTTCTCGCAAATAGAGCTTGGCACGCCGGCCGACTATCTCGCGCGCGTTCTTGGAGTGAAGGGGCCTGCGTACACAGTCTCCACAGCGTGCAGTTCTAGCGCGAAGGCTTTCGCAAGCGCGAGAAGACTGATCGAGATCGGCGCGGCAGACGCCGCGGTGGTGGGAGGTGTTGACGGAAGATGCCGGTTCGCGATGAACGGCTTCCATGCCCTCGGCGCGCTGGCGCAGGGGCGGTGCCGCCCGCTCGCGCCAGACCGCGATGGAATCAATCTAGGCGAAGGCGTGGCGCTGTTCACGATGGAGAAGTCGGCATGTGCTAGCGCAGGCGGAGTGGCGCTTGCGGGGTGTGGCGAGTCGAGCGACGCGTACCACGCCACGGCTCCCGACCCTGAGGGACGCGGAGCGGAGGCTGCGATGCGGGCCGCGCTTGATGATGCAGGGATCGGTCCGGACGAAGTTGGCTACGTCAACCTGCACGGCACCGGCACGCAGGCGAACGACGAGATGGAGATGCGCGCGGTTGGCAGGGTGTTCGGCACCTCGCCGCGCGCGAAGGTGGAATCCACGAAGAACCTCACCGGGCACTGCCTTGGCGCTGCCGGCGCGGTGGAGGCCGCCATCTGCTGGCTGCTTCTGGAGAGCGGATGTGTTGAGGGTGCGGCTATGAGCAATTCGTTCGCCTTTGGCGGAGCGAACGCGAGCGTGGTTTTCGGGAAGGAGGGCGCATGGGCGAAGACGCTGTGAAGTGGAGTCTCGATGAGCTGCTGCCGCATCGCGAGCCGATGATGCTGCTCGAGGCGGTAGAGACGTTCGACCCGGAGGCGCGGCGGCTGACGGCGCGCGTGAGGGTGACGCCAGAGCAGGTGGCGCTTTTCGGCGATGCGGAGGGGGCGCCGAACTGGGTGGCGATCGAGTACATGGCGCAGGCATGCGCGGCGCTTGCCGGCTGCTGGGATCGTCATGTGGCCCCCGACAGGCCGGCGCGTCCGGGCCTTTTGCTAGGCACGCGGAAGCTCGAGCTCGGCATCGACCGGTTCGAGGCTTGCGGCGTTTACCATGTGACGGCCGAGGACGTTTTAAGCGACGCGGACGCAGCGTCGTTCGCGTGTTCGATCAGAGACGACGCGGGCCAGGAAGTCGCCAAGGCGAATCTCAACGCATATCGTCCGCCGGACATGACTGAATTTCTAAAGGAGCAGATGAAAGCATGAAGCGCGTCATAGTCACAGGATCATCCCGGGGAATCGGAAGGGCGGTGGCGCTGCGCCTCGCGAGAGACGGCTTCGCCGTGACCGCGCACGCCGTGCGCAATGCCGACGCCGCCCGCGAGACGGCGGCGGAATGCGCGCGCATCTCGGGGCAGCCCGAACAGCCCGCACTCGTCTTCGACCTTGCAGACCGCGCGGCAGTGACGGCCGCGCTTGAGGCCGACATGGCGGAGCGCGGACCTTTCTTCGGCGTGGTGGCGAACGCCGGCGTGAACGTCGACGCGCCATTCCCCGTCCTGGAGGGAGACGCGTGGGACAAGGTGATCTCTACCGACCTCACCGGGCTATACAACCTTTTGAAGCCGCTCGTGATGCCGATGATCACGAACCGCATACGCGGCCGCATCGTGGCCATGTCGAGCGTCAGCGGAGTCGCGGGCAACCGCGGGCAGGTGAACTACTCCGCCGCGAAGGCAGGCGTGATAGGCGCGGTGAAGGCGCTTGCGGTGGAGCTTGCGAAGCGCGGCATAACGGTGAACGCCGTGGCGCCAGGCGTGATAGAGACTGACATGGCCTCGTCAATCGAGGAGCCGGAGCTCGTTCGCCGCGCGATACCGATGCGCCGCTTCGGCAAGCCCGAGGAGGTGGCGGGTGTGGTGGCGTTTCTCTTCGGCGAGGAGGCCGCATACGTCACGCGCCAGTGTATTTCTGTGAACGGAGGCCTTTTCTAGGGCGCACGGGGAAGAATAAGGGCATGAGCAGAAGAAGAGTCGTAGTGACGGGAATGGGCGCGGTGAGTCCGCTTGGAAACACCGTGGACGCGGCGTTCGCGCGCCTGAAGACGTTCGAGAACTGCGTTCAGGCGCTGGGCGAGCTTGGCGAGTACACCGGCCTAAACACGCGGCTAGGGTGCCGCACCGCGTTCGAGAGGCCCGCGCACTGGACGCGCAAGACGACGCGCACGATGGGCGACGTCTCGATGTACGCGCTTGCCGCCACCGAGCAGGCCATTGCAGAGTCTGGGCTAGACGAGGCCACAATTCAGGGCGGCCGCACCGGCGTCGCGTACGGATCGTGCTCCGGCTCCATTCCCGCGCTCCTCGACTTCTATTCGATGCTGAAGACGAAGGAGGTGGCGGGCATCACGAGCGGCACGTACATCAAGCTCATGCCGCAGACGACGGCCTGCAACCTCTCGGTGCACTTCCGCACGCATGGCCGCCTCGTGCCCACTGGCACGGCGTGCACCAGCGGCTCGCTCGCGATAGGCAACGCCGTCGAGCTGATACGCTGGGGTGTGCAGGACGTGATGATCGCGGGCGGCGCGGAGGAGTTCAGCGCCACTCAGGTGGCGATATTCGACACGCTCTACGCCACGTCGCTGCGCAACGACGCGCCGAAGTCCACGCCCGCCCCGTACGACGTCTCGCGCGACGGGCTCGTGATCGGCGATGGCGCGGCCACTTTCATCCTCGAAGAGCGCGAGCACGCCATCGCGCGCGGCGCAAGGATTCTTGCCGAGGTGGCAGGCTTCGCCGAGACGACGGACGGCACGCACGTCACGAATCCGAACGCCGACACTATGGCCTCTGCGCTCACGCTCGCCCTTGCCGACGCGGGAATCGACGGCTCGGCCGTGGGGTACGTCAGCGGACACGGCACCGCCACGCGCGCCGGCGACGTTGCCGAGACATCCGCCACGCGCGCGGCATTCGCTCGTGCGGTTCCCATTTCTTCTGTGAAGAGCTACACCGGCCACACGCTCGGCGCTTGCGGCGCCCTTGAGGCCGCCCTGCTCGTCAAGTCGCTTGAGAGCGGATGGTATCCGCCCACGCTCAACTTGACGAATCCCGATCCTGAATGCGCAGAACTCGACTATGTGACAGGCGAAGGGCGCATGATCGACGCGGAATACGTGATGAGCAACAACTTCGCCTTCGGCGGCGTGAACACCAGCCTCGTGTTCCGCCGCTAGCCAGCGCTCCACGAACCGCGAAATTATGGTATAATCTCAGGCAGAAGAAAAAAGAGAGACAGGTCGTCATGAAAAAAATCGTCAAAAGGCTGCTTCCCCCGGTCGCCATCGGCGCGGTTGTCGCATTTCTTTCATGGTGGTGGCGCTATGACTGGCTGCCGCCTTCAACGTGGGAGGACGTGGCGGTGGCCGCGGGGATACATCCGCCGGAGTCCGCCTTTCCGCTCATGTGGCACGCGATGGCGTCCGCCCTCTTCCGCTGGCTCTCGCCGGCGGCCGCGATGCGCACGCTGATGATGGCCGGCCATGTGGCCCTAGGCCTTCTCACGGTGATGCTCAGCTTCGTGTTCTCCGCCACCCAGCCGTGGGTGATGAGCGGGCGCATGCAGCGCACGGGCTGGGGGCGCCGGGTGGTGCGCCTCATGCTCATGCAGGGGGTGGTGCTCTTCGTGTGCTCCGACCCGGTGTGGGAGGCGGCTCAGGTGTTCGGCCCTACGATGCTCCATCTCCTGATGGCGGTGGCGGCGCTTCTGGTGTTCGTGCGCTTCGCATGGCACGGCGGAAGGGTGCTTGCATGGTACTTCACGATGCTCATCCTGGGCATGCTCGCGGCCGAGACGCCGGCCGGGGTGCTGTTCGTGGTGCTGGGCCTCGTGGCCGCGTTCGTGCGCGGCGGCATGGACGGCGACGTGGCCGCCAATCCGCTCGCGGATCCCTTCGTGCGCACGATAGCCATGCGCCGCATGACGCTCGCCGCGTTCCTCGGCTGGATTGCCGCGGTGGGCGTGAACGCCGCCTACTTCACGCTTGCGGACGGCTTCGAGGCGCTTGGGTGGAACGGCTTCGAGTTCGTGGTCAAGTACCTGTACCACTACGTGGAGGCGTCGGCCTCCGCCGCGACCGCGATAGGCTGGATGCTCACGCTCATCGTGGTGGTGGCGCCGCTTGCGCTCGCGGTGTTCCACGTGCGCCGCGCGACGGACGACGAGCACTTCCTGCCCTACTGGTCCGGCGCGCTCTTCGTGATCATCGGCGCAATCTCCTTCCTGCAGCTCGCGGGATGGCGCACGTTCTGGTTCTGGTCCTGGACCGG